>JANQSK010000703.1 GCA_028284105.1 Anaerolineae bacterium | reverse complement strand
CAACCTGAGCAGTTGGGTGGACTTTTGTTGCACCACCGACAATGCCTACTGACAAGGGAAGGGTCATTTCACCATAAAGATCGCCATTTTCGGTGACGTGCCAATCGGTTAAGGCACGGTATTGGCCATCACGCGCAGCATAGGCGTGTGCACCTGATTCAACGGCGCGCCAATCGTTGCCCGTGGCAATACAGACGGCGTCGATGCCATTCATGATGCCTTTGTTATGCGTGGTGGCGCGATAAGGGTCAACGACGGCAAAGGCGTTGGCCTCTTCGATTTGCTTGGCAACGGCCGTTCCTGGGATGCCGTGTTTTGCGAGGGCATCCGCTGGAATGGTGCATCGGGCAGTTGCTGTGCGGCGATCAGATAGATTTGAAAGAATGCGAAGATTGGTCCGGCCACCGGTAAGTTCAGAGACCATTGGGGCCATGAGCTCAACGGCCGTATTAATTGCATTGGCACCCATCGCATCGCGGCAATCATAGAGCAAATGCACAACGAGCATGGGGCCTACTGGCGTATCGGGAAACGGCCGTATTTCAACATCCCGTGCCCCACCGCCTCGATTGACGATGCTTTGGCTGGAGCTGTTGGCCAATTCCATTAACGCTTCCCGATTATTTTCAAGCGTTCCAATAGCTGCATCCATGTCAGGTATATCGAGCACTTGAATTTGCCCAATCATCACAGGGTCAGAAGATTCTGTTTGGAACCCGCCTCCCTCGCGAATAAGCTTGGCCGAATGGCTGACAGCTGCTAACACGCTTGGCTCTTCAACCGCCATTGGAATTAAATAATCGCGCCCATTTAACATAAAGTTGACGGCAATTCCAAGCGGCAGTGAAAAGACACCGAGTACGTTTTCAACCATCTTGTCAGCCTGTTGACGGTTGAGACTTTGCCCTTTAAGGACGGCAATGTCATCTTCGGTTAGATTTGCCCATTGGGAAACGATGTCGACACGTTCTTCTAACGGCCGTTTATAAAATCCAGGTAATCTCGAACTTTTTTGCGTTGCTTCCATGATCCATTCCTCTAAAAACAGTTACGGGTAGTCTGGGAGGGACCGTATCCCGCAAAATCTTCTTATTTATAGAGTGAAATATCTGTCAAAAGCTATCTAGACACCTTTTGAGAGTGATTTTAAGTAGGAAATTTGTAAATGGTGGGATAAACAACTGTGTATCTCTCAACTATCTATAGAGGAAATAGAAAGCATTAATCGCAAGCTCATATTAAAACGTGCAAAAGGCAAAATGGGTTCATTTTACGATTTAGTTTGATAGAGAATTTTCGCTCTAAATTGCCGGGGTGTTTGACCAAACTGATGTTTAAAACGAGCATAGAAATAGCTCAAGCTCTCAAACCCTATCTCAGTCGCAATATCTAAAATAGGTAGGTCACTGTGCTGTAGTAAGTTGGCTGCCCAATTGAGTCGAAGTTCGTTCACATATTCTGTGGGCGTTTGGTTGAACTGCTTTTTAAATGTTCGAGATAGGTGTTCGGGGCTGACAGCCGCGATCTCTAACATTTTGGGAACGCCGAGGCTGAGATTCTCTGGTTTTTGCATTTCTTGACAACATGCTTCAAGCCATTGGGGAATAACGGCCGTTTCTCCATCCTTTGACTGAGTTAGAGAAAAGTATTGCGTCATAAACTCAAATAGCAAGATACGCAATAGCGTTTGCTTTCTCGCTCGATTCTGAATGGGAATATTATTGAGCTCAACTAATTTATTATGGAAAAACTGTTTATTGGGTTGGGTCAAAACAAGAACAGGGGGTTGCCCAAGGGTTAATATCTTCTTCGAATTAAAGCCAGCTCCCAAATAATCAAACAGCTCATTGATCACTTTAGGGACGATAGCCAAATTAATCATTTGGCAGTCATAATTTTCAACAATTGAAAAACGATGAATATCGTGCGGACGAATAAAGACGAGGGCACCGCTTGATAATATGTGGGATTGTTCGTTGACAAAATGATGAATTTTCCCATCAACAATCAGGAATATTTCATAAAAATCGTGCGTGTGCAGTTGCGGACCAATCTTTTCCACAGATTGTAACCACGCATAATGCATTTCAGTTTGATCAGGAAAGTAATCTTTTTGATAAAGTGTTTTGATCGTCATATCAATATAGAGCAAAAAATCAATCAAGAAAAAACAAGACGCTGCCTCTTTCTTTAGCTTACACTAAGTCCATGAGATAAAAAACAAACACTGTTTTTGAGAAGGAGACCTCTTATGACCACTGCAACAAAAACAAATATCGTTGAACAATATGAACAAGATGGATATGTCATCGTTCGGAATGTCTTAGATAAAGCGTTAATGGATGAAGCGCGAGGGCATATTGATTGGTTGCTTAAAAAGAATCCAAATCTTCGCCCAGAAGGATTGGGGCATTTTTTAATGACTCAGGATGCATTTTGGGTTCGTTTAGTGAGTGATGATCGCTTGCTTGATGTTGTTGAGCAATTTTTAGGACCCGATATTGGATTGTTTGCTTCCCACTATATTGCCAAGCCCCCTAAAACGGGCAAAGCTGTGCCCTGGCATCAGGATGGGAGCTATTGGCCTTTAGAACCGATGAAAGTGATCACCTTTTGGTTGGCTATTGATCGGAGTGATGAAGAAAATGGGTGTATGAAGGTGATACCGGGTACCCAGCACGACAACTTGATTTCCAGAGATGATTATGTGCCTCAAGGGGATGATAGTGCCTTTGAAGTTGCCATGGATCCAGATACCGTGGATGAATCTAAGGCGGTTAACTTTATTTTAGAGCCTGGTGATATTTCAATTCACAATCCACTCATCACGCATGGATCTAATGTCAATCAGTCTGATCGTTGGCGTCGAGGTTTGACAATCCGTTACATTCCCACCTCCACGCGAATCACCCGAAAAGGACCACATCCTGCGGCATTTATTTTCCGTGGCGAAGGGCACGCCAATGGGAATGGATGGAACCCGCTGCCTAAGTTTGATTCGGAGACCTCAATGTCATTTAGTGGAAGTGATGCTTGGGATGCTAAATGTGAGAGCCATCATCAACAATATGCTGAATTTTTTGCTAGCTAGATAAAGTAAAAGTAACGAAAAAAGAGGTGTGCAACTATTTGTTGCACACCTCTTTTTATATTAAATTTATAATATTATTCTTCTCGAAATAATGTCGGTTGAAGCACTATGATTTGCATTTCATCGGGAAGTGTTTGTTGATCTATTTCGAATTGCGAGCTGGATTTGCGAACGATAGCTGAACTGGGGTAGTGGGATAGAAATTCATCAACGGGGAGCATAAAGAATCGTGGACCAGGAATGCGATAGTGCATTGGAATAACAACCTTAGGTTTAATGATTTCTATGACATGATGAAGATCAGAAAGGTCAATGGTAGGGTGGCCCCCAACGAGTGCAAACAAGA
>JANQSK010000696.1 GCA_028284105.1 Anaerolineae bacterium | reverse complement strand
TGTTCCATCAGCCGTTGGGGCATCGTTATAGGTCCCTGTTGCTTCATAAGTGACTTGCAAAGCAGCATCTTCATGAATGATAGAACCGCTCATGGGACCTGCAAAAGGACCAGATGCGGCCGCGGTATCTGCTGAAGTTCTAAATTTATAAGGAATGGCGGTGTCGAAGGTAATCACAACGGGTGTGTCATATTCATCTGTTGTCAGCGTACCCAAACCCCAAGCCATCGTTAACGATCCGTCAGATTCTAAGGTCAATGTTGGCGTTGTTGAGCTGCTATTTGGATTAGGATTAATTTGAGGATTCCCCATATAGGCAACGCCATCAGGTAAGACAACAGTTGCGGTGACATTTTCAGTGCTTCCCACATTGTTGTTTTGAACAGTGACGGTATAGCTATAGGGCCAATCTGCAATACTGTCATATTCGCCAGCCCCGGTTGCCTGTTCATCAGCAGTGGATTGATTGGCAGACATTTCAATTTCAATCGCTTGTGGCGAATGAATAACAGTGTCGCTATCGGTGATCCATTCACCGCTGTTGTCTGGCGCATCATTAAACATCGCTTCCACTTGATTGGTGAACTGGTTGGCTGTGGTGAGCGTCGGGCTTAAAGCGGCCGTGACAGAAAAGGCCATCTCTTCGTTTGCTTCTAAATCAGCAATGTTGTCCCAAATCAAAACGGTTGTGCCGTCTTCTTGGTTGTTTACAAACGTGGGTGAAGGATTGGCACTAACATAGTTAATGCCGATCCCTAAAGTATCGGTGACGGTGAGGTTATATCCACGGTCAGCAACCGGTGTGTCTCCGGTATTTGCAATCGTAATCCCGTACTGAATTTGTCCACCAAGGAGTGGTTCAGCGGTAACGGATTGAGACACGGCAAGCACAGGTGCATTTGTTTGAACACCTGTGAACATAATATTATCAATATGCAACGCTTCGAGAGCAGAGTTTGAATCGAGGGTGAATTTAAGTACGGCCGTATCATAGCTTGATAAATCTTGGGTCAAAGTCGTCCAGCTGTCCTCAATACCGAGATTATCAATATCCTGACCTGTTGTATTGAGCAGATCAATCTCCGTGCTGCCATCAGCGAGGATCCAAATACGAACAACATCACTCGTTTCCCAAGAAGTCCCCTGGATAAAATAATCCACTGAAACTTCTGATGAAGTCACACCAGAGATGTCCACTGAATCCATGGTGACGGTGACCGCACCATCCGTATCACTTAATTGGTAACCTTGAGTGCCGTCTGGATAGCTGGAGGCATTTGCGGTGACGCCAACATCATCTCCGTCGGTTAACCCACTGCTCCCTCTGCTATTCACATAGGCAGATGAGAACCCAAGTTCGCTACCGGTTGATGTGAAATTGACGATGTATTCACCTGCATTGTTGCTCAATGCATGATCAATCCCAGCATCGCCTGTATCTGTATATTGAGATCCGGCTAAGCTTGGCTCTTCAAAGCTACTGTACCCTAAGGTGATTGTCGTTTGAGAAGCTGAAAACACCGGATAAACGGCCGTTATCAGCACAATCAATAGGACAGCTACACCTATTATTCGACTTCTTTGCTTTCTTTGTTGCATAATAAAAAATCCTCTTTAAATGACAGTAAAGCGAACAGACGTAAAGCGCCCTTGTCGCCATCAGCTCGACACTCTATGAACAAGTTCTGTCAGCAATTCTGACTTCTATGGAAATGGCTCATGAGTAGGGGTGTTTCTATTTCTGAACCCAGCCTGTCACGCTGGTTCATCACCCACTATTCCCCCAGCAGAACATATATCCCGTTCCCCAGTTGGAACGAATATATTTCGGCTTTTTGGGATTCTGTTCTAACTTTTTACGGAGTCGATAAACATTGGTGTGTAATCGCTCCTCAATGGCTTTTTCTCTCGGCCAAATTCGGCTAAGCAAAAATTCGTAACTCACCGTTCGTTCGGCGTGATTCATTAAAATATGTAAAAGCTTGGTTTCGGTGGGAGAAAGAGAAATGGGCTGCTCATCAATGTAGGCAGTGCGGTTGGGTAGATCAATTTGCAGATCGAGATCTATGAAAATAATTGGATCGTTAGCGTATCCAAAATTATCAACACGCCGAAGCACACGCTTTATTCTTGAAAGCAGTTCACTCGACCGAAATGGCTTAACCACATAATCTTCAAGACAATCATCAAGCCCCGAAGCAATGATTTGTTCATCATTTACGGCCGTTATCATAATTGCGGGGACGTCACTAAACTGCTGCACCGTCCGCACAAATTCAAACCCATCCATTCCGGGCAGGTTAAGATCAACAATCATGAGATGTGGCAATCCATGCCGTTTGACAACCCGCATGGCGTCTTCACCAGAAACGGCCGTTTTGACAGAATATCCTTCATCTGTGAGCAGTTGTTTTATCGCTTTAAGCAAGACTGCATCGTCTTCGATCACAAAGATTTGTTGGATTTCAGGTGGTAGCTCCCGTACCATAATTTGACTCCCGAATTAGATTTCAATGTTTCAGTCTATGAACGGGGCTCAAAATGAAAATAGTACCCATCGGCGAAAAACGGCCGTTTTGGTACTCCAGCAAGAGTAAACAAATCGTGAATTCAATATTTGCCTACGTAGAATCTTTACTTAGCAGATTGTTTAAATAAAAAAAGCCACTCACATGTAAGTAGCTCTTTAATCAAAAGAATAAATTTTGGGGTAAGAAGATTATTTTGTGTTTTTGTTGGCAATAAAGGTATAGCCTGTGCCCCACTCTGATATGACGTAATGAGGGTTCTTTGGGGATTCTTCAATCTTGCGACGCAATCGGTAAATATGAGTATGAAGACGATCTTCAAAGGCATCATCGTTGGGCCACACGCGACGCAACAAAAAGTTGTTTGTCACCGTTCGACCCGCATTCCGAATCAAGATATAAAGCAGCTTTGTTTCGGTTGGCGTCAACTGAACTTGCTTTTGTTTTACAATCGCTTGCCGATTTGGAAAATCAATTTGCAAATTATCATCAATAAACACAACAGGCTCTAACCGATACGCAAAATCTCCCATTCTTCGTAGCACACGCTTGATACGTGCAACAAGTTCCGCCGCACGGAAAGGTTTAATGATGTAATCTTCGGCAAAATTATCTAATCCATGGACCACCGTAGCCTCATCATCAATAGCAGTTAACATAATGATAGGGAGGTCACTATATTCATGAATCGACTCACAAAGTTGAAACCCATCAATTCCTGGCATATTAAGATCTACAAGCGCTAAATGCGGCAGTCCATTTTTCTGAATATTCAGCAATGCCTCTTCACTTGATAGCGCTGTACGAACTTTAAATCCTTCTGGCCGTAACGTATGTTCGACTGCTTGTACAATATAGGGACTATCATCAACGATTAGAATAATTTGTTCATCATCTTCTGTGGTTTGGCGCAACATAGGCACCATACTAATACACTCATTCTTATAAATCAAGAATCCATCCGTCCTGCCAGCCAAAATTTACGATCTGTTGATACAAGAACAGAATTACTGTCAGAATTTTGTGTAAATTAAGGGTCATCTTCTTAGAAACGCGCTTCTAAATCACCGTTTTTGTTTACATAAATAATAAACTGTGCCCCGAATTATAATAATTTACGGTGCCTTCACGCTGTTTGGTACTGTAGAAATATTTTGCCCCACACCCTCATCCCTAATAATCAAATCGTGTTGCAATTCTTGAAAGGGTCGCAGCATTAAACAAATACTTTGTAAATTGCGATGTTGAGTCAATTGCAATTTTCTAGGGGGGCCAATCCCTAGAGTTAAATAACAAATGGAGACAATCATGCCTTATCCAAATTATGAAAGTTGGAAAAGCACGCCTAACTCAAAAAATTTATATCTCTCAATCATCATTCCAACATATAACGAAGAGGAAAGAATCATCCCGACAATTGGTGCTATCGCCTCACACGTGTCTGATTTGGGATTTGAATGGGAATTGATTATTGCTGATGATGGCTCCAAAGATTCCACGCCCCAACTCGTTGAAGAATTAAACTTTGCCAATTTAAAGCTTCTTAAAGCCAGCAAGAATGGCGGCAAAGGCAGTGCTGTTCAAAGAGGTATGTTAGCTGCAGAAGGACAGTATGTTCTTTTCGCAGATGCGGACAACTCCACACCTATCGAAGAAATTTCAAATCTGCTCAAGAAATTAGAAACGGCCGATTTTGATGTCGCCGTTGGTTCTAGAGCATTGAACGAATCAGGTGAATCCAACAAATCACTGTTGCGTCGGGTGTTAAGTGGTGGGTTACGCTGGATTGTGAAGAACATCTTCCGCATACCGGTGCGCGACACCCAGTGTGGATTCAAGATGTACACCCAAGAAGCGGCTCAACATCTCCATAAAACCCAAACCATCATGGGGTTCTCCTTCGACTTAGAAATATTGTATTTGGCCACCAAGTTTGGTTACAAGGTGGCTGAAGTGCCTGTGCGCTGGGTGGACTCACCTGGCTCAAAGGTTGACACACGCAAAGAGGTTCAACGCTTCTTACGTGATTTAATGAAAATTAAACTGAATGATTTGCGGGGGCGTTATGCATAAAAAAATTCGAATTGCAATGGTGACTGCACACCCACCAAGCAAAAGCTCACTCAATGAATATGCTTATCACTTTGTTCGCTTTTTACGGCAAAAACCGGAGGTGAGCGAACTCTTCCTCTTAGTTGATCATCTTCCTGAAGGTGAAACATATGCTGATGTTGAAGACAGCTCGATTGAAGGCGTGCCTGTTAAAACGATTCCGTGCTGGGAGTTTAACAGCCTTCAAAATCCCATCTCTATTTTGAAACAAGTTAGGGAAGTGAATCCAGACATCGTGCTGTTTAATATTCAGTTCGCTTCATTTGGCGATAAAAAAATAGCCGCCACGTTGGGTCTATTAACCCCAATGCTTCTCAAGATGGCTGGCTTCAAAAGTGTTGTTCTTTTACACAACATTATGGAAACGGTGGATCTAAAAAGCGCAGGCTTTAACCAAAGTCCAATTGTGGAAAAGATCATCCGCCTGGCGGGCACTATCACAACCCGCTTTATCTTGATGGCTGATATGGTGGCCCTCACCATTCCAAAGTATGTCGAAATCTTGGAAAAGAAATATGGCACACCCAATATCGTGCTGGCACCGCATGGCTCTTTTGATGATTCGGTCGATATGCCAAGCTTTGATTTACCGGATGGCCCGATGCAAATTATGACGTTTGGCAAGTTTGGCACGTACAAAAAAGTAGAGCCTCTTGTTGAGGCGTTTGAGATGTTGGCTGAAAACGGCCGTTCTCCATTAGAACTCGTCATCGCAGGAAGCAACAGCCCAAATGCCCCGGAATATTTAGAAACGGTTGAACAAATCTACACCCATGTACCAAACATTCGATTTACTGGATATGTGGCAGAAGAAGACGTGCCGAGAATCTTTAGCGAAGCGGCCGTTGTGGTCTTTCCGTACACGAGCACGACAGGCAGCTCTGGCGTTTTGCATCAAGCAGGCGACTATGGCAAACCTGCCGTTTTACCCAACATCGGTGACTTTGCTGAAGTAATTAAAGAAGAAGGGTACGACGGGGAGTTTTTTGAGCCCAATAACCCAGAAAGTTTGGCGGGCGCGATCGCACGCATCATTGATAACCATGAACATCGTCAGGAACTAGGCATGAAAAACTTCTTAGCCTCCAAAGGGCTGCCGATTAGTGATGTTGTAGATTGGTATCTCCTCCACATGATGACGCTGATCACTAATTAAGCTCAATCAATTTCTTGGTAAATTATGCTAACCACCATTTTCACCGCCCACAAAACAAAGTTTGAAGCTATGGCCAACGCCTGGCTAACGATTGGGGCTACCTCATTCAAACTCACTGAGTTTTCTCAACCTGTTGCTGAATGGGGAGAAAATGGTTCAGGTTGCAAGGATAAATTTGAAGCCCCTATCAAGCTTCGAGGGCTAACCTTGGGCAGTCTTGTCCTTACAGGATTAACATCTCCTGTTTATCAAAAAAGGCTTCAATCAGATGCCGATTTTATTTCTCACCTCATTTTATTTGAAGGTGAAATTGAAGCATTAACCTCTGAGCTCATCGAAACGCAAGATCAACTACTAGCGCTTTATGACGTGACGCGCTCTGCCCGTAGCCAAGTCAAAATTGGAGACTTGTTAGACTCTGTGCTGCAAGTGATTACGCAAATGATTCATATCGAAGGTGTTTTTGCGTGGCTCCAATTGTCTCATCAAAAAATTTACCGTCTGCAAAAACCAACTGATTTTTTGTCCGAAGAGCACGTAGACTGGGCGTATGATCTTATCATTGAAGAGGCGAACAGCTATTTGTCCAATGATAATGATCGGTCACGGCCGTTACCGGATGAAATTCAAAGCATTTTGGTGTGCCCTATCAAAATTGAAGGCAAGATCAAAGGGGTCGTGGGGTTAGTCAATCGCATCGATCAACAGTTTACGTCTCCCGACATTAAGCTCATTGAGGCTATCATCCAAAACATCGAAGTCCACATTGAAAACGCATTGCTTCAAGAGCAGCGTGTACAGCGCGCAAAGTTACAAACAGAAATGGAGCTAGCCCGTGATGTGCAGCTTCAGCTTTTACCCCAATCTTCGCCAGATTCAATGGAATTGGATATTGCCTCCTTTGCTTTGCCAGCCTTGGAGGTCGGTGGTGATTTTTACGATTTTATTGGGGAACCCAACGCACCTTTGGTGTTTACGGTTGGAGATGTGGCTGGCAAAGGGATGCCATCAGCTTTGCTCATGGCCATGATCCGCACCGCTATGCGTAGCTCTGTGCGTTTGTTACAGAGTCCATGTCCTAAACAGATTTTAGATCGCACCAATGAAGATCTTTATGATGATTTTACCGAAGTGGGCATGTTTGCAACGGTCTTCGTTGGGTATTACGCACCAGAGTCTAAATCATTGG
>JANQSK010000690.1 GCA_028284105.1 Anaerolineae bacterium | reverse complement strand
TTTTACCGAACTCAAAGAAGATCAAGATCGCCGAGAAGGGTTTTCTGATGAATTCTCTCTCTATCGTGAGCCCTCTCAAAACAAGCTGGATGTGGGCACCCCAGAAGAAGCGGCTGAAGAAATCAAGCGAGTTGGCACTGTGTTTGGGGCAGGCATGATCGGGATTACGGGGTTTGATCAGCGTTGGATGTATGTCAATAAATTTAGCGATATGTCTAAAACGGAAAAAGCCCAAGAGATTCCTGAGGGACTCGATCACGTCATTGTTGTGGCACAGCCCATGGATTATGAGTTAATCAAAACGGTGCCTTCAGCGTTAAGTGGTGCAGCAACTGGACTGGGCTATTCACATGATGCATTGGTCGTGCTCTCTATTGCCCAATACATTCGGAATTTGGGGTATAACGCGTATGCGAGCATGAACGACTCTTCGCTGGCGATTCCATTGGCCATTAAAGCGGGGTTGGGTGAATACGGCCGTAATGGCCTTCTCATCACCCCTGAATTTGGACCTCGTGTACGGCTTGGCAAAATTTTCACCGATATGCCTCTTGCCCACGATCAACCGATTCAATTTGGTGTAAAAGAATTTTGTGGGCAGTGTCAAAAATGTTCTTCGAGTTGTCCCGTGAAGGCAATATCATTCGAGGAACCTTCAACCGTACGTTTCAATCAATCCAACATCAAAGGGGTTAAAAAATGGACGGTAGATGGGGAGAAATGCTTCAGCTATTGGGCTGCTCAAAACAGCGACTGTTCAATCTGTATCCGTGTTTGCCCATACAACAAAGATTATTCTAAATGGTGGAATCGGGTGGGGATTAAGCTTGCAGGAACATCACTCCGGGGATTGATGCTGTGGCTAGATAACAAATTAGGCTACGGTAAACGAATGAAACCCAAAGCGTGGTGGAATTTGGGGGGCGGGAGTTAAGAAGTCAGCATTCAGTGAACTGGTTTTAGAGACTACAATCTAATACGCTAATAAATCAATTTACCAATAAACCAATTCTCATAATCTCAATTATTAATAATCATCAATTAGGTCGCTATTTGAGAGGGAAAAAAGCTGGAGAAATTGGTCAATATATTAATAATGCTTTACAAATTTAAACCGATTGGTACAATTAGACCAATCGGTTTATTTTTAGGGATTTTTATGGGTTACGCAAAATCAATTGAAACAAGACAAAAGCTTGTGAAAACAGCATCGAAATTAATTCGAACGCAAGGGTATGCGGCTACGGGCATTCAACAGATTTTAAAGGAGAGTGGGGTGCCAAAAGGTTCACTTTATCACCATTTTCCGGCTGGAAAGAGTGAGTTGGCAGCGGAAGCCGTTAACTATTCAAATCAGTTTATTGAAGGTCGTTTGAAACAGTTGGTTGAAGTAGCGGGGGGCAGTGTACCAGCGTTTCAGGCGTTTTGTGATTATTACATTGCCTCGCTTGAAACGACTGATTTCCAAAAAGGTTGTCCTATCGCCACGATTACACTAGAGGCGGCGGCGACCGTTGATCTCATTCAGGGAGCTTGTCAAGATGGCTTTGAAATGATTGAGCGGATTTTTGTTCAGCAATTGGTTTCAGAAGGTGTGGCAACTGACGAAGCGAAAGGACAAGCCATGATGGCCGTAACGGCCGTTGAAGGTGCTTTAATTCTCTGCCGTGCACGTCGAGATTCTACGCCTTTAAAAGTTGTTAGAGAACGTATTGCGCAAGATATGCGTGATGCTATCGCGAGAGGAAACAATGGATAAGCAAATTTCAAAGATAAAGATTCCAGCGACAGATAGGTATCAACTCGCGGCCACAATGTATGGCTCAGGTCAAAAAGTCGTCATTATTAATCCCGCAACGGCCGTTCCACAAGAGCTTTATCGTCGGTTTGCAACCTTCTTAATGGAGCATGGGTTTCGTGTGATTACCTATGATTATCGGGGGATTGCCGACTCGGCGCCAGAGTCACTACGAGGTTTTCAAGCAACGTTTAGCGATTGGGGATTGCTTGATATGCAGGGCGTTCTGGATTGGGTTTGGGCTAAATATGAACCCACATCGCTCATTATGATTGGGCATAGTGCTGGCGGCCAGTTACTGGGTATGCTCAAAGGGAACGAGCGTATTGATGCGGCTGTGACTATGTCTTCGCAAAGTGGTTATTGGGGATTGCAAGGGGGAAACCAACCGTTAATCGTTCGTTTTCAAGTGACATATTTAATGCCAATCATTGCCCGAACCTTTGGTTATTTTCCTTGGAGTAAGATTGGGTCAGCTGAGGATTTGCCCTTGGGTGCTGCATTAGAATGGTGTCGATGGTGTCGTGATCCGCAATACCTATTAGGTGATGACAACCTGCCTTTAGAGCGTTACCAGCAATTTAAAGTTCCTATTTTGGCTTATAGCGTAGACGATGACGATTGGGGAACAGCAAGATCAGTTCGAGCCATGATGTCGGCTTATCCTAATGTTTCTTTTGAGCATATCGTGCCCTTTGATTATGAAATAGATTCTCTAGGTCATATGGGGTATTTTAAAAGAAAATCGGAACCGATTTGGCATGATACACTGTCTTGGATCAATCAATTTGTTGGTGATAAGCAATTAAGCCAACTCGCCTAATACGACTAAAATAAACCCCGATAAAATTGTTCCTTCTCCCTGGTGAGCAGTGATAAATTTGTCTTCTTAAGTGCAACATTTTATCTGTTCACCAAGGCTCGGAAATCTTCCTGCTTAGGTAAATGGTCAACTATTACACCGAACTGTTTGCCATTTACCTGAGCCTCTTTTCTTCCAATCCCATTAAAGCTTTATTTTCCATTTCGATGCAGGCGTCAGCGAGTAGGGCTAAGCCTTCGGCAAAGAGGCGATCGTATTTTCGCGGGTGCATGTGCAATCGTAAGGTGATGTCTGCGCGTTCAAGCCCCTCATGGATGCGCAGGTTCAATATTTGGGTGATTTCCTCTTTTCGACGATTCGCAAGAGGCATTTCATTGTTGATGTAGGCAATCGCTTCTTGGAAGAAGTAGATAAGTTGACTCATTTTTTGGCGCTGCGTGATTCCTTCTGAAATGCGCTTTTGCAACACGGTTAAGTTGAAAAGAGGAAGTGCATCAATATCAAAGTTTTCGTCGGGGTGATGCAGATTGCGAATGAGCTGTTTGTTGATTTGCTCACGAACGGCCGTATTTTGGCGAATTTTGTCTAGCGTCTTGATGGATTCAGTCAGCGGTGTTCCTTCGCGACTCGATTTTAAAAGATGAGAGACCTCATTCTGCAGGGCGACCGCTGGCTCAGGTGGTAGGAGATTTCGAACCCGAATGCGCGTCGTTTCAATCAACATGTGCGTCAAAACGGCGATGCCCGTCAAGAAGAGCGTCAATATTTTTGTAGTCAGGGCGTCAAATGTAAATATGGTTCGCCCAAGGAGCCAGGGCACAAACGCATAAGCCAAGATGATCGTGATGAAGCCCAGCCCTGAAAAAAGAAAATCTTTCAATATGATTTTTTGTTGGACGATGGCATTATATTTAGCCACACTCCAACCGAGCAGAGCAACGGTCGCGACAAAAAGCAGATCGCTTAATGTGATTAAAAGAACACGGCCGTTTCCAGCAATTCCCTCAAAATAAAGCACGTTTCGAATTAAAAGCCCTGCCAACCACAGCACACTCGCTACAACCAGCAAGCGCAATCCGGTATCCCCTTGCTCACTACTTTGTTTTGATTGTTGATAAGACCATACAAGAATAATGACGAGCAAAATTGGGGTTGCTGTCGTGTAGATTAAATAAAGTGGTTGAAGTATCCCCAAATTGGAGAAGTTTGAAGGTATAAAATTCGCAATTGTGCTTGTAGTAGATTGAAAATCAAAGATCAGATTGGTTAATCCACTTAAAAAGCCAATAACAAGACCTAACATTAAAATGGCTTGGGAAATCCAATCAAGCGGTGTTTTCCAAGCTGATGAGGACAGCTCCTTAGCAAGCGATAAGGCCACACCGAAGAAAAAGCCAATAGTCATTGACCATACGGCCGTTATGACACGCAGCCAAAATAGAGCATCGTCTGGAGGAACGGTTCGCGCGATGGCAATGCTAAATGGGGAGAGCGACCAAACGCTGAGTGCGGCTGCTGCCATCCACGGCCGATTATGAATACCGCCCCGCGTAAAGATGTAGAGAGCCAACCAAAGGGCAGCCGCCCCTTTGAATAGATCCCAAAAAAATGCCAGATCGCTCATGCCAATATTCTACCTGTAAAACGGCCGTTTTCGCAGATGTCGCTTTTTTGTCGCCCCTAAAACGCCACAGCGTCGCTTCTAATCCTTATTTTCTAGATAAACCTTTAAGGAGAATGCGCCATGATTCACAACCAAGAATTCAACATGAATGAAAAGCTGACAAGCTGGGTAGAAAATAATCTCATTTTAGATGATCAAAAGCAAAATATTATGTCATTTGAACAGAATCTTGCTAAAGAGCAATCTAGTGAAAACCCGATCGAATCAAAAAGAGGGTTAAACCTTATTTATATCGCCTACTATGTGGGCGGATTTATGGTTTTGTTAGCCTATACGACCTTTATGAGCATATCTTGGGATCAAATGGCGGTGTGGCTGCAAACGGCCGTATCTTTAGGCACAATCATTATTTTGTGGTTGACTGGACACTTTCTCGATAAAAATCAGTTTCATTTTGCTGGACGGCTATTGGTTTTTGTGGGAACAGGAATTACCCCCCTTTTATTTTATTCAATCCAAAATTTAATAGGCATTTGGCCAGACTTTGATTTCATTTATGGAGATTTTTATAGAGTCATTTTACCCAATTGGGTCATTATTGAAGTATTAAGTCTGTTAACAGCTTGGTTCGTCATTAGAAAAACTAAATTCCCTTTGATTACGCTTCTCATATCAATTTGGATGCTTTTCTTAGGCATGGATTTTGGTAGATGGTTGTTTGACCTTGATGCTTGGCAATGGGGGAACGGAGAATTAGAACTCAGCTTAACACTTGCTTTGGGCATGATAGGGTTGGCCATTTTTTTGCAAAGAAGAGATTTAAAATCCTATAGTTTTTGGTTCCATCTTGTAGGTTCTATTTCTCTTGTTTGTACAGTGGTTGCACTGCTTGATTGGGAAACGATTTGGGCAGATATTATCTATGTAAGCTTGATAATCGTGTTGCTTATTTTGAGCGTTTGGCTTCAACAGCGAGTTTTGCTGGTGATTAGCTCTATCAGTCTTTATAGCTATTTGTGTTATTTAGCCTTTGATATTTTTGACGGAGAGCTTTCTTTTCTTTTCGCAATGGCATTTCTTGGTTTGATGATCGTAATAACGGCCGTTGGATACCAAAAATACGTCAAACAGTGGCTTGAATCGAAGCTGCTAGATCCCAAAAACATTGCACCCATGTGAAGGGGAAACGACACGTAATCGTTGTGTGTTGGATATTCCTCTATGTTATGATGTTATCGTTAGCCTGTGAACATGAATTATGTGCACCACGGAGGTTTGCTCATGCGCTGTCCTCAATGTCGTACTGAACAATATAGTCTGGATTCAGCTTGCCCAAACTGCCAATTTGAGGCAAATGTTGAGCTTTTAGAAAAACTATCCAACCTGCAATTTCTCGTTGAAGAATCTCACGCTTGGTCCCAATTTGATCGGGAAAAGCTAGACGCGCTGCGTGAAGAATACGGCCGTAAATTACGCCAAATTGAAGTTGAATTAGGCGTTCGCCAACCCCCACCGTCTGTCGAAGAAACACGTGAGCTAAATCTTCGAAAAGCCATTTACGAACAGTTCTTGAAAGATTTGTCCGTTTGGGAGATGCAAAAATGGATCTCTGCTGGGGATGCTTCAGATGTGAAGCAGGAAACGAACGTTTCGCTTAATGCTATCAATCTGCGTCTAACCGATGCGCCACTGGTCAATCAAACTCCATCAGAACAAAAAGAAACCCGGTTGGCGATGGTGCGTCAC
>JANQSK010000689.1 GCA_028284105.1 Anaerolineae bacterium | reverse complement strand
GGGCTATGAGTTCTGTGCAAATGTCATAAGGATGGCAACAAATACCAAGTGACAGCCCCTTTTTCACAATGACTTGCTCCATAACGGGGCGTAAATCGGCAATAAAGCGGTCGTGACCGGCGACTAGTTCGTAAATTTGACCCCCTGTGGAGATGTATTGATCTTCAAAGCAGTGCGTCTTACCCGGTTGAACAGGGCCTAATGCGCTAAGCACAATCTCTTCATCAATGGCAGCAATCTCTTCGCGTACCCCCGGGAAGAATCGAGAAACAGAGGCATATCCGTGCGCAATGGTTGCTGTTTGGGAAGGGCGAAGAATTAACGGCCGTTTCTCACTCGTTAATCGGTTATAGCGAATGGCTTGAACCCCTTTCCCACGCTCTGCCCAAATTTGGTCAGATAAATGTTGTTTGATTAGAGGGATTTCTGTTTGAACCGCTAAAACGATATCTTGAATATTTGTTTCCGGCCCTTTGTTAGGGGCGACGCCCGTTAAAATCCAAGCGGCTCTTTTTTGATACATCAAACCACGTGTGCCATCAATTGGATCCACAATGATGCGCCACTTTGCATCTTCAGCAGCTGTGCCATGAGGGAGAACAATACTGCCTTCTTCAAGCCCTTCTGCAATGAGAATGAGGGGGTCTTGAGGGGCAATGTGGGTTGCGAAGAAATCGATTAGCTTTTCTTCGCTAACCTTATCGATGGCGTAGATGGTGTCCCCAGCCCCATCATGAGCAATAGCTGACATTTCTTCAAGAACGGCCGTTTCGCACGCTTGAACGACCGCATCACGAATTTCATTGTGGAGCTGGATAATTTTTTCAAGAAGATTTTTCATAAATTATTGGATGCCTAATGCTTTATCTAGCATCAATTGGCGGTTAACAAAATGTTAGTAAGCTTCGCCTGATACGGTTTGCGTTCCTTCATGGAAAGCATTAACAAGCTGTTTGGCATAGGCACCCATCATGCCTGAATCTGATAAAAGGGTCACAAATTGAAAGCCCATCTCACTAGCTCTTCGGGCATATTGGGCAGAACCCGTGTGAATACCTGCAGCGACACCATGTTTTTTACATGTGGCAACGACGTGTTCAAGGGCTTTGATGAAATCAGGATGATCATTGTCTAGACCTTGGGGAATTCCCATTGTGATGCCTAAGTCTCCGGGTCCAATGTAAATAGAATCAAGCCCTGGCACTGAGATGATTTCTTCTGCATTTTCAACAGCTTGTGCCGTTTCGATCATGGCCATAGTGATGATCTCTGAATTTGCATGATCAACATAGTCTGCGCCAGCGTACACTTTTGCTCGAGTTGGCCCCGCGCTACGATAACCATCTGGGTAGTATCGACAGGCGCCTACAAACTGTTCACACTCATCGCGGGTGTTTACCATAGGGCAAATAATGCCCATGATGCCAGCGTCGAGGAGACGCCCAATTGTTCCTGGCTCATTCCAAGGCGCCCGTGCCATTGGCATCACATTAGTTGTGGATATGGCTTGGAACATCGTAACGGCCGTTTCATAGCTCATCATGCCGTGCTGCATATCGACCGTCATTGAATCAAAGCCTTGGTGGGCCATCACTTCGGCAGACCAACTTGATGGGATGTGTAACCAGCCATTCACAACCGTCTTCCCTTCTGCCCACATTTGTTTCACTGTATTTTTTCGCATCGCATCCTTCCCTTGGTTTTATGATTTGCAACGATCCTAACACTGACATGAATAAAATAAAACCCAAATTTCCCCTAAAAAATGATCAACGTCACAAGATATTTATGATTGAAATGACATCCTAATGACATTTGCAACTGCAACTATGCCTTATAAACCCCTATTATTTCGATATAAGCAATTAAGCAATTTATTACTTAAACAAAAATGATCAATATGGAGGATTTCATAATGAATAAGGCAAAACTTTTCCCTAAACTCGTCGTCGTCATTGGCGTGATATTTGCTCTCGCTGGTTTACTCACAATTGGCACAGGAATCTATGTCAATACATTTATTGGCAACCAACTTTCAGAGCAGAACATCGTCACGACAGGTGATGCATCGATTCCAGATACGCCCGTTACCAATATCCCTACCGCTTTGAGCATGGCTGAAATCATTCAGGAACATGCGGATAATCGAACCGATGGTCTGTCATATGCAGAAATGGGACGCTTTGCAGTAGAAAGTGGTGACCCAGCCGGAACGAGCAACCCTGAAATGGCTTTGTTGGATACGAATGGGAACCCAGTTGCTAATTCAGCACGTAATACGCAGTTGACTGCAGCGGGTCTGGTTACATCTTTAAGCTTATCTGCAATGGCAATTGGCGTATCTTACGCGGCAATGGCTCTAGGCGTCGCATTCACTCTACTTGGGGGTGTTGTAGCAGGTTTAGGATATGCACTACTCGGTTTAATTACACCAGAAGTTGCAGAAAGATATGGTCTAAGCCCAGTTGCAGCTTAACAGTGCAATAAATCAACAAACAAAAAACGGTTCACCAAAAGGTGAACCGTTTTTTGTTTGTCGAAATTTCTAAGCTCTTAGCCAAAGATTACATTATTATTTTGAATTAAATCGTATCGACAAGATCTAACTTCTTTGGAAAGTGATCAGGGAAGATTTGGTCAAGGGCGGGATTGCCCAAACGGCCGTTAATTACTTCAGCTAATACATCTCGATAGTCCGTCGTTATGGCTAAATCACCGTCGCTCAAAAATTCGGGATTAAGCGTGGGCCAATCAGCAAAGACCTGACCCCCTCTCATACCGCCACCCATTAAGAACATCACATTGCCGTGACCATGATCTGTCCCATTGCTGCCATTTTCGGCTGTCGTGCGCCCAAACTCACTCATTGCCACGACGCTTGTTTGCTGCATTTGGGTGCCTAAATCTGTGTAAAGCGCATGTAATCCTGTGCCCAGAGTGGTCATTAAGGCATTAAATTCACCGTCAATTGTGCCTTGATTC
>JANQSK010000688.1 GCA_028284105.1 Anaerolineae bacterium | reverse complement strand
TGGCACAGGGTGGCATGGGGAAGACTTCGCTTGCTCAAGCATTTGCCCATCAGCTGGTTCAACAAAAAGGGAACGCTCGTTTTTGGGATGGGGTCTATTTTGTCCCTTTAACGGCCGTTTCAAACGCACACCAAATGGTTCCCGTTATCGCGACTACCCTCAATCTACCCCTCCAAGAACAAAAAGGGCGATCACCCAAACAGCTTTTATTTAATGCGCTTCATACCCAACATCTATTCCTAGTGCTGGATAATTTTGAGCAAGTTCTCAATGGGGCATTGTTTTTATCTGAGTTGCTCCAAGCCGCCCCTAATTTAACCATTTTGGTCACTTCAAGAGAACGGCTCAATCTGCGGGAGGAGCACCTGCTCAATCTCGATGGCTTAGATCAACTTGAGCAATTTCATATCGACTCTGCCTCAGCCCAACTCTTTTTAAACAATGCCCGTCGGCTTCAGCACAATTATCAGCTTGGCGAAGAGGATGTCGCTGCGCTGCAACAAATTTGCCACCATCTCAACGGCATGCCGCTTGCGCTTGAGTTGGCTGCCAGCTGGGTAAATGCCCTGTCGATTCAAGACATCGCCGCTGAAATTGACCAAGGTTTGGGTATCTTGGCCACAGATATGCACAATGTGCCCGATCGACATCGCAGTATTGAGACCATTTTTGAAAGCAGTTGGAAACAGTTATCCTCATCTGCCCAACAGCTCTTTGCGGGCTTATCCGTTTTTAAAAATGGCTTCTCTTTCGACGCTGCTTCACAAGTCGCATCCGCTAATCGGATGGATTTGGCCGCTTTAATTAATCAAGCGCTTTTGCACTTTGATGCCACAAACGGCCGTTATCAGATGCACCCACTTGTTGAACAATTTGCCCAATCCAAATTAAGTGAAACGCCAACATTCGAAGACGAGATTAGAGAAAAACACGGAGACCTTTATGCTCAAATTTTGAATGGGCTCGAACTCGCAATGAGTGAAACCGATCCAAAATCAGCGGCACGCACAATTGAAATAGAAATGGGTAACATTTTGGCGGCTTGTGAGTGGGCCATCCAGCAAAGATCTTCACAGTTTTTCACACAGTCCGCCATGGCATTAACCGCATTTTATATTTACAGGGGGCGAATGAGTGAAGGCATTCAGCTATTTGAGCAAGCACTACTGAGCGTTAAATCAGAAAGTGCTATTTCGGCTGAATTAAAAATTCAAATTGCCCGGCTCCATCTCCAAATCGGCAATGTTCAAGAATCGATTGAGCTTCTTGATCTGACAAGACACACCATTGACCGAAAAGCCTATCCCAAAGAGATGACCTTTCTTCTTTACACCCTAAGCGTCGCCACTCAGCGCCAAGGTGACTACGAAACAACGCAGGAACTTCTTCAAACTGGCTTGTCATATTTAGAGTCGCTGGATCAAGATGATTTAAAAGCCATTATCTTTAATGGCTTGGGCATTGTCTTCGGGGTTCAGGGGAAAATTGAGCAATCCGTTGATTATTTTAATAAAGGGATCACCTTAAGCGAACAGCATCATTTTTCGCGCCGATTGACAACGCTCAATGCCAATTTAGGTATTATCTACTGTTTGCAAGAATCTTATGAAAAGGGAGCAGCCTGTTTTGAAAAAGCCCTCTCTTTAGCGCGGCAAAATGAAGATACCCTCCTTATCAGCACCACGCTTAATAATTTAGGCGAACTGTTTTGTGATTTAGGAAAATTTGAAGAGGCCATGCCTTATTTTGAAGAAGGCGTCCAGTTGCATCAACGGACGGGCAATAACTATCTATTTGCAAATTCAATCAATGGGCTTGCTCGTATTTACATTCAGCAAAACAAGCTGACACAAGCGCGGAAAGCAATCGCAGACAGCCTCAAGGTAGCCCAAACCACGGGGATGATTCCTTTAATTCTCCATTCTTTCTTGTGGGCATCCGTTTTACTGGAAAAAGAGAATGAAGATGTATTGGCGGCAAGAATCTCTTCTTTTATTTTAAATAATGCAGCAACAGAAAAGATGACACTGAACCAAGCACAAAAGCTCCACAACACTTTAAAAAATAAACTGAATAAGTCAGATTGGCAGGATGCGAATAAATCAGGTCAGCAGGCGTCCCTCAATGATATTGTTTCAATGGTTGATGGGATCACGGTTTAAAGGACAGCTGCTGTTCGGAGATCAGTTGTCATGCTAAGCGGTTTCTTCAAACGGGGAGCCAGATCATATATAAGCGACGAATCTCATCTTGTTGAATAAGTTAGATTCTTCACAAGAGGCTTTTATTGGAAAGAATTAGCAAATGCACCGGTCAGAATGACATTTGTTAAGGTTGTCCCTTATTAACATTTCCCATTTCAAAAGGTTTCAGGCAGGCATAAATGACATCATTAATCGGTGTAGGTACGTTGGCTTTACGGCCGTAACGTCGAATAGCTCCGTTTACCTGTTCCAGCTCCAATCGCTTTCCATTGGCTAAGGCGACTGCCATTGAAGGCTGCCAATCATCCGGCAGCACCTTCAGCCCATTATCAATCTCTTGAACCAGCCCCTTTGTTATGTCAACTTGATTCACTTGTGCCACATTCAGAGATTCTTGTGTCGCTTGCAGCACCAACTCATACAGCTCTGAAGATTGACGTACCGCCCCAGCGTTGACGCGGGCTAGGCTAAACACACCAAATAAGGCACTCATGGCGACCATCTTCCACCACATTCGTTCATTTACATCGGGATCGAGCTGACCGTTAATGCCATCGACTTGTAATGTATTTTGGAGATCGCGGCATCGCTGGCTGTCTTTACCATCAATCTCTCCAAAATAAATCTCTGTTGTAGGTGTAAAAAGGCGAACATGGCCTGGAGAGACAACATACGCCCCAATCGTGGTTGTGCCACCCAAGACATGCTTTCTTCCAAATAGGTCACTCAAGATATCCAGATGGTCGATCCCGTTTTGAACTGGCAAAATCACCGTTTTGGGGCCAACCATGGGCTTCATCTGTTCGCCAGCCGCCGCAACATCGAAGGA
>JANQSK010000687.1 GCA_028284105.1 Anaerolineae bacterium | reverse complement strand
TTTTCGGCCGTGACGATCTCTACAACAGGTGTAGAAAGAGGTTCTATTTTTTCAGTTTGCGCACCACTCATCGTTGAATTGATGGCATAAAACATCTCTTTCGGGTCAAGCACTTGATTAACAGCCCCTGTGCCAATCGCACTTTCGGGCATCGCCTTAAAGCGAGCCGATTTCTCATTTTGAGCAATAACCAGTCCATTTTGAGCACGAATCGCTTGAATGCCTCGGCTTCCATCGCTTCCCGCCCCAGACAAGATTACCCCGACCGCTTTTTCTTGAGCATCTTTGGCCAAAGATTCAAAAAAATCATCGATAGGGTAACGCAACACGGGCTTTTTGGTGTTGATGGATGTTAAATGAAATTTTTTGTTTTTTATGGCCAATAAGGTCGCCGAAGGGATCAGAAAAATATGGTTAGGCTCAATCTCCATGCCATCTTCAATGATGTGAATAGGCATATCGGTGTGCCGAGCCAGCAACGTATCCATCAAGCTTTTAAATTCATGGGACAAATGCTGCACAACCACAAACGCCATGCCGCTATCGGCTGGCGTGTTTTTAAAAAAAGTTTCAAGGGCAACGAGACCCCCAGCCGATGCACCAATCCCGACAACCGGAAATGTGTATTTGTTGTTACCCTCCCGTCGAGTCATACTTCCCTCCAGAACGATTTAAACCCACAGCATAAAACCCAACGATATCACCATCCACTTCATGGGGAATAAGCCACAATGTGGCATCAACGCCATCTCCCAGCTTTCGATGGTACGTTTGCCGTTCGCCCGCTAACGCTCTTTCATAATTTGATCGGTTTTTTTCGAATAGCTCTTCCCCAAGCACCTCAACCACAGGCTTGCCCGCAATTTGATCAAGCGAAACATTAAACGTTTCTTCGTAATATTGGTTCGCATATTGGAACTTGATATCTCGGTCGATATAAGAAAACCAAACCGGCAAATTGTCCAATATTAAATCAAGCTGTTGATTGGCATGACTCAATGAGTGGTGTATTGAAGTGATGTCTGTCAATGTAATCAGTAATTGAGTCACCCCACCCTTTTCATTCCGTGAATAAACTGTATTTTTGATTTGAAGCCAAACATAATGTCCGTTTTTGTGCTTATATCGATATTCAAAATTTCTGGCTCCCTCTTCACGCGTTTTTGAAATGCTTTCTAAATAATCTCGATCAAATCGTTGCACATCATCAGGATGCATGATTTGTCGCAGGAAACGCTCCGTTGTCTGTATTTCTTCGGACGTATACCCGACTAATTCAACTATTTGCTGGGAGACAAACAAAAAATCGTGCGTTGCAGTATCAATCAATAAAATAACGGCGGGACTATGCTCACTAATCTTGGCTAAAAATCTATCTTGCTCGGCACGTACTTCTTCAGCCTCACGAATCGATGTGATATCAGTAAAGGTAACAAGCATTTGGGTGATTTCCCCATCGGCATTGCGTTCATAGACAGTGCTCTCAAGAAACAACCAAACATAGTGACCAGACTTATGTTGATACCGATAACCCAAACTCCAGCGTTCTTTATTCCCTTCTCCAGCATACATTTCTCGGGCATCTTGTTCATACCGTTCTGCATCGTCAGGATGAATAATTTGTCTAAAAAGCTGTTTTGTTGTGAGGGCTTCTTCAACCGTGTATCCCACAAGGTCATAAACTTTTTCAGATATGTAAATAAATTGCCTTGTTTGAACATCAACTAAAAGAAAAACGGTCGGACTGGCTGCACTCAGGCTCGTCACAAGCTTTTCTTGCGCCAATCGCTCGGCTTCCGCCTGTTTGATTTGCGTGATATCGGTTAAATTGACGAGAATTTGTTCAACATCTTCGTTATCTGATTGTTGAAAAACAGCACTTTCAGCAAGTAACCAAACATAATGCCCATCTTTATGCTTGAAACGATATTCAAATGAACTTTCTTTACTACCTGAAAATCCATTGATGCGCCTTTGATAATCAGCATCAAACGCCTCAACATCTTCTGGATGCACATTCCGCCTAAAGAAGGCCTCTGTTGCCAACGCTTCATCAACGGTATACCCAACAAGTTTTTCAATTTGCTGGGAAAGGAACAGTATTTGGACCTTTTGGGTATCAAATAGGACATAGACTGCAGGAGAAATCTCATTCATTTTTGAAACGAGTTTTTCCTGAGCTGCTCGCTCAGCTTCTGCTTCTTTGATAGCTGAAATGTCTGTTAAAGTTAACAGATAAATGCTGTGACTATTTTCATCTAGTTGATAAAAAACAGCGTTGAAGAAGATCCAAACGTAATGGCCCTGTTTATGCTGAAAACGACCCTCAATTGATCGGGTAATCTCATTGGTTTCATCTTTTGGGATGCTTTCAATAAATTGGAAAAAGGCCTCTTGATCTTCAGGATGGATAATTTGGGCAAAAAGACGATGCGTAGCAAGCACTTCCTCAACGGTATACCCAAGCTGATTAAAAATCCCATTGGAAACAAAGTGAAAGTCGAATGT
>JANQSK010000685.1 GCA_028284105.1 Anaerolineae bacterium | reverse complement strand
GCGTTAGATATTCCCGTTGGGAAAGTCGAACTCATCATGTCTGATTCGGCGACCAGTGGGGATTCCGGTTCGGCTTCGGCTTCACGGCTCACTTGGATGGCGGGGAACGCGATTATTGGGGCGGCTGAAAAAGCGCTCGAGGCATGGGAAGATGAAGAGCGTCCAGCAGAAGGTCATTTCCGTTATGTGCCTCCGGCTACCGAAATTTATGATCCAGATACAGGGAAATGTAATCCAAACTTCACCTATGGCTATGTTGCAGAGGCGGTTGAAGTAACCGTTGACACCGAGACGGGGCACATTTTGGTTGATCGTGTCGTTTGTGCCAATGATGTGGGGAAGGCTATCAATCCAAACCTCATCGAGGGTCAAATTGAAGGAGGCGTGGTGCAAGCTCATGGCTACTCACTCATGGAAAATTTGATTGTTGAGGATGGGAAAATTAAGAACCCACTGCTTAGCCAATATCTAATTCCAGGTATCAAAGATATTCCCACACGAGTTGATTCAGTTATTTTGGAACTTGCTGATCCCCTTGGCCCTTGGGGCGTACGCGGTATGGCCGAGATGCCGTTTTTGCCTTTAGCACCTGCTATTGCTGCTGCCGTTTATGATGCCACAGGGGTGTGGGTGGATGAGATTCCCATACGGCCGTTTACATTTACTTCAAGCCAAGCTCAGTCAGCTTAAGGACATTTTCATTAAGGAAAGCAACGTGGCAACAAAAAGAATAACGGCCGTTATCCTTGCAGCAGGTCAAGCTAAACGGATGGGGAGTGCCAAACAGCTGCTGCCTTGGGGCCAAACAACCATTCTTGGACAAACCATCAAGAATATTCAGCAATCAAACTGTACAGACATCTTAGTGGTAACAGGTGCTAAACATGAGGCCGTTTCAGATGTAGCTAAAGAAGCAAACGTGCCTTTTGTGTTTAATCCCCAATTTGATACCGGTGAAATGTTGTCTTCACTACAAACGGCCGTTTTGCACCTTGTCCCGCCCCCTGATGCCATTTTAGTCGTGCTCGCAGATCAACCGATGGTTGAACCAGCTGTTTACAATGCTATTCTTAGTCCCTTTGAGATGGAAAAAGCAGATTTAGTCGCACCCTATTATGAAAATAAGCGCGGTAATCCAGTGCTGATCGGCCAAGCTTATTTTGATGAATTGCTCGAATTACCTATAGGCGATGCACCAAGAACGATTTTAACACGACATCATGAGCAACTTTATCAGGTGCACTTACAAACCGACACAATTTTACAAGACTTAGATCGACCTGAAGATTACGAAAAGTGGCACGCTAAGTACGCGTAACCCCAAAGCTTTTATCAACCTGATAAAGAATGATTGAGGCAGAGAATGCTCTGAGAGCTATTGCGGTACTTTACCGTTATGCTCTTTCTAACCACATTGATTGATACGGCCGTAAACCTAAATCACCAAAAAGCTCAACCGGTTCACCCGTTAAATGGTCGTTTAATAACCCACCAAATCCCAACGCTTCTAACCGCCCACGTGAAACAAACTGAGGATGTTCGGAAAAGTTACCTAGGATCAATAGGCGACCTCGCGCGCTTTGGCGGATCACGCCAAATACGGCGTCGTTGTGCGTCCAAACGGGGTAGGTCGCAGATTGAGCGTGTAATGCTGTTACTGATTGCCGTATTTTTGCTAGGTGACTGATCCCCTGATAAATGCGCCCTGTGACCGATTTCCAATCATGCCGAGATTCTGCTAGTTTCCAATCCATTTCAGGCCGATGAAGCCAACGGCTATCATTGGCCAAATCAGGATCGTCAAGATAGCTTTCATCATTTAACAGACCGATTTCATCCCCCATATATAAAACGGGGACCCCGCCAAATGAAAAGATCAGACTGTGCATAAGCAATATTCGGCCAATCGCAAATTCAACACCTCCCCAATCTTCGCTTAGCATTCCTTTTTCTAAGCCAGCTAAAGAGGCTAAGCTGCCATTGATGCGACGATCATTTGTTTTGGGATTAAATTGGAATGTTGAGCCACGGGCAAAAGTGTCAGGGAAACGGCCGCTGTAAAAATCACTCAGGAAAGAACGGTGTGCAAAGCCGTTTAGCCCCACGGCTGCCGCGTCCTCTTCCGTAATGGCCCAGCCAATATCATCATGACAGCGAATATAGGTAAGCCATGACGCATTTGAGGAGATATCGGGGATTTGCTGAAGGGCATGGGTCATTAGGACGACTTTTCGTTCCGCTAAACTACTCCACAGCATGACCATTAAAACGTTGTGATAGGCAATTTGACATGATTTATTGGCTGCTTCCCCAACGCCAAGGTAAGGGACTAAATCAGGGGGTGAGACGATAGCCTCAGCTTTGAGGAGTAAGCCTGGTGCAACCACTTTACTAAAAGCGCGGAAAGCTTGCAGAATAAGATGTGCTTCGGGCTGATTTTCACAATTTGTGCCTAAACGCTTCCACATAAACGCCACGGCATCTAAACGCAAAATGGTAGCCCCTTGATTGGCTAGAAAGAGCATCGTATCTAGCATTTCTGCGAAGACAGCTGGGTTTGTGTAGTTTAAATCCCATTGAAATTCATTAAAAGTAGTCCATACCCATTTGTCGATTTCAGGATAATGCGTGAAGTTACCAGGGGCAAAATCTGGGAAAATTTCACGAACCGTTTCTTCATACTGATCGGGCATAGTTCGGTCAGGGAACATATGGAAATAGGCTTGATAAGCTTTATCTCCAGCAAGCGCATTTTGGGCCCATTCATGATCTTTCGCCGTATGATTACAAACGAGATCAATACATAGATGGATGCCATTTTGGTGTAATGTCTCTGCTAGGTCGGCTAAATCCTCCATGTTCCCTAGTTTGGGATTAACCTCTCGATAGCTTTTAACGGCATACCCGCCATCGTTTTGACCTTCACGAGGTTGAAGTAAGGGCATCAAATGCAGATATCCCACGCCTAACTCTTTGAGATAAGGGATTTTGTCGTGAACCCCGTTTAGATTGCCTGCAAAACGATCGGTGTAGCAGACATAACCCAGCATGCTTGATTGTTGAAACCAATCTGGTTTTTCGGTCGATGCAATATCATGAAAGCGTAAATAAGACGGCCGTTTTGCATAGGCCTTTGCCACCAAAATGACTAGATGGGAAAGCCAATCCTCAAAATCATCTCGATGACCATATAGGCCTTGAAACGGCCGTAATATATCAGCCCAATGCTGCTGGATTCGAATTTTAAAAAGGTCTTGCTCTAGCGGCTCCATATGACGAAGTGGGCCTTCTAGAGCCGTTTGCAGTAATCCATTGACATCCACTCTATGCTACCTCGCTATGTTAGTTGTGTTTCTTTATTATTCAGCCAAATTGTAACTGGGTTTCCTTCCAAAAGGGAAGCCGTTTGGTTATCAGTAGAGACAGTCAATTGAATGAGTCGTGATTGATACCAAACTTTAAATTGGTATCCGTTCCAATCAGGAGGGCAAACAGGATTAAACATCAAACCATGTTTTGCGCTCAGTCTCATGCCAGCAAATCCAAAAACAATGGACATCCAAGAGCCCGCCATATTCGCGGCATGAATGCCATCTTTGGTATTGCCTTTCTTATTTTCAAGGTCGGTCACAATGCTGTCACCAAAATATTGGAGCGCTTTATCCATCTGACCAAATTCGGCCGCTAAGATACCAAAAATGCACATTGAAAGCGATGAATCATGGGTTGTGATAGGCTCATAATAGTCAAAATCCCGTTGCTTTTGTTCGATAGGATATTGCTCGTTTAATAAAAAGTGAGCGAGAAGTAAATCGGCTTGTTTGGTAACTTGGTATCGATAAATTACCAGCGGATGGTAATGTAGAAGAAGCGGATAATGTTCAGGTGGAGTATTTTCAAAATCCCAAACAGCTTTTTGGAGAAAGGTGTCGTCTTGTCCAATCACGCCCAATGCTTCATCAATGGGTATCACCATGTTTGCTGCTGCTTTTTCCCAAACGGCTGTTTCTTCTTCCAATTGTTCAGGGAGCTGTAGGGTTACTTGTAAACGGCCGTAATCTTGTGGAAAACGTTCTTTGAGCCAGTCAAGCATTTGTTGAGCAAATCGAAGGT
>JANQSK010000032.1 GCA_028284105.1 Anaerolineae bacterium | reverse complement strand
AGGCATCATTGAAGCAATCGAACAGCGGGAAGGCACTCGAGCCGAAGCGCTGGCGAGAGAGCATGCACGGCTTGCTTTACAGACGTTGCTACGTGTCTTTCAACATCGAAATGCGTTTTTACCGGTCGCAAATTAGGGAACACTGTTCCAAATCGTTCAATGGAGAAAATTAATCAATCCAATAGGTTTTTGAAATAGGTCAAGACGAGTATAGTTGAGATATGGAAGAACTAAAGAAGCCCTTTATCTCATTAGCCACATTAGCCTATGAATTACGCAGTGGCCAACGGCCGTTACTCGCTTTCATCGACGATCTTGAGCACTATTTCAATCATCGGGAACCTGAAGTTTTGGCCTTTTTGCCAGAAAACGGCCGTTTTCAACGTCTTCGAAAAGATGCAGAAAAACTATTAGCTGAATATCCCGATCCTGAAAAACGTCCGCCTCTATTTGGTGTGCCTATTGGGGTTAAAGATATCTTTCATGTGGATGGGTTTGTTACCCAAGCAGGAAGCAAGTTGCCTAATGAGTTATTTCAAGGTGAACAGGCGGTCTGTGTTTCTCAATTAAAAGCGGGCGGGGCGCTTATTTTAGGTAAAACCGTGACGACAGAGTTTGCTTACTTTGCACCTGGACCTACCCGCAATCCCTATCATCCTGAACATACACCTGGTGGGTCGAGCAGTGGGTCTGCAGCGGCGGTAGGTGCGGGCCTTGCTCCATTGACATTTGGCACCCAAACAATTGGTTCTATCAATCGTCCAGGAGCCTATTGTGGAGCGATTGGCTACAAACCGAGCTACGATCGCATTTCAAAAGAGGGCGTTATTCCACTTGCTAGTTCCGTTGATCATATTGGTTTGTTCGCTTCAGATTTTGCAGGTCTAGAAACGGCCGCTTCCGTACTATGTGATCATTGGCAATCTGGATATTCGACCAAGAAACCTGTCTTTGGCGTGCCAGAAGGTCCATTTTTGGATTACTGTACGCAAGAGGCAAGATTGCAATTCCGGCAAACATGTCGTCGTTTGCATGAGGCAGGATTTGCGGTGAAATCCATTCTCGCCATGACAGACTTTGAAAAAATAAAAGATCGTCACCAGCTATTAGTGGCTGCTGAGGCGGCTCGTTTTCATGCGGAATGGCGCTCTGAGCATGGTGACTTATATCATCACAAAACAATCGCATTATTTGACAAAGGAACGGCCGTGACTGATCGGCAGCTAACGGCAGCCATAAACGGCCGTGAAAAATTACGGGAAACGCTCACTCAGCTGATGCAGAAAAATGGGATTGATGTGTGGCTTTCACCGCCTGCACCCGGAACCGCACCAAAGGGCTTGGACAGCACCGGGGATCCGATCATGAATTTACCTTGGACCCATGCCGGGTTGCCGACTGTGAACCTCCCTTCAGGGTTTGGGGAAAATGGGATGCCTTTGGGGCTTCAAATGACGGGACGCTGGTATGAAGATGAAGCATTAATTGGGTGGGGCGGATTGGTAGCCCAAGCACTTAATTAATTTGAAGCAAAGATTTATACAATGAATCGCTTGAATTTCTTCACCATTTTGGGGTTTTTGTTATTGATAGGATGTGGGGCTGAAACGGCCTTATCTCCAACACCGATTGCATTAGAACAGCCAGCCACACCAATACCCCTTATTGTGCCAACGCCAACGGCCGTTCCAGTTCCTGACAATATTTCAATTTGTGAAAACCAAATCGAGGACCCTCTCACGATATTATCCCTCGGTGATTCGTATACGATTGGGGAAAATATCGCGGTTAAGGATCGGTATCCCAATCAGTTGCGAGATGCATTGCAAGAACGAGGCATTGCTGTCGTTGATCCCATTATTATTGCGAAAACAGGGTGGACGACGGCAGATTTATTAACGGCCGTTGACGAAGAATCTTTCGATCAACAGTTTGATTTGGTGACACTATTGATTGGGGTGAATAATCAATATCAAGGGCTAGATCTTGACCTGTATGAATCAGAATTTCAGACACTTCTTGATTACGCTACTTCACAATCAAAGTTAGGCGCAGAAAGGGTGTTTGTGATTTCAATTCCAGACTGGGGAGCGACACCATTTGCTCATCGCCGGAATCGTGAGCAAATTGGAATTGAGATTGACACTTACAATACAATAAACCAAAGATTGACCAATGAAGCGAGTGCATATTATGTGGATATCACACCATTATCACGCCAGGCACTTGAGCTCGCCTCATTTACAAGCAGTGATTTTTTACATCCTTCAGGTTATCAGTATAGCTTTTGGGTGGAAGAAGTTTTGACCACATTGTGTGAAATTGAGATTGAACCAAACGGTTCCTCTTAGCGTTCCGGAAATTAAAGAAAAGGTTCTAAAACAAACAAAAGAATAATCTAAAGTCATCTGTTTTATTGGATATACGGGAAAGACTATGTTTTTAAACATGAAATCCAACACGGAGATGCGACGACTGTTAAATTCTATGTCATGGTTAATGATTGTCGCACCACTACTCCTTTATTTATCACTCCAATTTTTATACCCACTTTTTTCCTTGAAATCTTTTAGTTTTGTATCTTTTCCGACTTTGATTTTGGTTTTTTGTGGCGGCTGTTCGATTCAGGCGCTGATTTACTCACAAAGGCTTGAGACTGCCTGGCAAGTTTTTCTAGGCTTCACGCTCTTAATTGGGTTGTTTTTGAGTCAATCATCACTCTTTGGATGGGGCTTTACATTGGCACTAAATATATACGCAACATTTATTGCCTACCTTATTTTTCCTCCAAAATGGCAAAGGATTATTGTAGCTGCTTGTATTCTTGTCTTCATTTATATGTTTTTTCGGATTTATTTTTTAAAAGGGGAATCATTTATATTCCATGGTGCACCCACTTTAATGAGTGTTACTTTTTTGATTTTTTTGGGAAGTGTTTATTTAGTTGATACATTGCATAAACAGTTGCTTGAAGTGTATGAAAAACTCCGAATTAATGAGCAAAAATTAAAAGAGCAAGCAGCAATGCTTCAAGAGAAGTCTGACTGGCTAGAAATGATCACCGGAAATTTACCTATTCGCATTGCTTATGTTGATAAACAAGAAAATATTCTTTTTGCGAATCCTGAATTATTAAATACATTTCAATTGACTGCTGCAGATTTACCAATTCATTCCCAGCACAAAATGGTCACGAACGATAAATCAGGCTCTGTCAGACGGGTCAATCGAGAAAAGATGTATGAAACAGGGAAACCCGTCACTTTTGAGTATTCGCGGATGTTTCCTGAAGATAATAATGAAATCATTACGCAATACACATATGTCCCCCATTTCATTGAGAATGATATTGTAGGGCGCATAGCTATAGGGATTGATATAACTGAATTACGGCAAACCCAAAAAGCCTTACAAAATCAAAACGATATGTTTAGCCTTGTCTTAAATAACATTTCTGCGCGAATTGTTTATGTGCATCGGTCGGGAGAGGTGATATTTGCTAACGAGCAGGTTGAAAATGATTTTGGGTGTCCACTGGAAAAAATAATTGGTGGGGATGTCCAAGATTGTATTCCACAAGCCTTTTATCAACATGCTAGACCGTACGCAGCTCAAACTTTCCGGAAAAAGCAAATTGTTTCTTTTGAAACTGATTTGGCAATCAATAATAAGCAAAAAATTCGTATCAATATGTTTTTTTATCCTCACATCATTGATGATATCGTCCAGGCGGTGTTCATTTTATATATGGATGTGACAGAACAGAGGAAGTTGGAAAATGCACTTGCCCGATCCCAAAAATTAGAAAGTCTAGGGATTTTGGCAGGCGGTGTTGCCCACGATTTTAATAACCTTTTAACTGCCATATTGGGTCAACTTTCCGTTGCGCAATATAAGCTTGATAAATCACATCCAGCCAATCGCCACTTAGAACAATCCATCTCTGCTACAAAACAAACTGCTGATCTGACCCGACAAATGCTTGCTTATTCGGGTCGAGGATCTTTTTCCGTTGGTCCTTTGGATGTTAACCATTTGATCAAAACGAATTTGCAACTGTTTAATATTTCACTTCAGATCAATGTCACACTTGAAACGGATTTGAATCCTGATTTACCGCTCATTGAAGCAGATAGTTCTCAAATCCAACAGTTGATTATGAATTTTGTCATCAATGCGGGACAAGCAATAGGTGTTGACGGAGGGGAGATTGTTGTAAAAACGGCCGTTTCTAAAATAAGCAACGATCAAAAAAGTGAATATTGGGAATATACGGGAGAATTGAAACAGCCTGGTGACTATGTTGTCATCCAAATTGAAGACAATGGGGCGGGGATGGATGACGAAACGATTGAAAAAATATTTGATCCGTTTTTTACCACGAAAGAAAAGGGGTCAGGTTTAGGTTTAGCTGCTGCTTTAGGCATTATTCGCGGCCACAAAGGGGGAATCAGCGTTGAGAGTGAACCTCAAAATGGAACTATATTTAAATTGTATTTTCCGGTTTGTGAGCCACAAGAATTTTATGAATCAAAAGACCAAATCTATATAGCGCCTAAAATTGATTTATTGAACACCATTCTCATTATTGATGATGATCTCCATGTATTAAATACTGTGGCGGAGATGCTTAAAGTTAAAGAGATTGAGGTGTTAACTGCACCAAATGGGCAAGATGGTTTAGAGATTTATGCAAACCATCGAAATGATATTTCAATGGTTGTTTTAGACTTAATGATGCCCGGTATGTCAGGAGAAGAGGTGTACGAAAAGCTAAAAGAACTTGATCCAAATATTAAAGTGATCCTTTCATCCGGGTACAGTAAGGTGGAAGCGATGCGACAATTTGTTGCAAAGGGATTAGCTGACTTTATTCAGAAGCCATACGATATTGAGACATTATTGGCGACCTGCTTGCGGGTGATGCAATAATGCGGTTGGTGCTTTGAATAAGCTGAATGAAGCTAACCTTTAATGGGCTAAGGATAAAAATCGGGAGCCCAAGAATGAGCGAAAGAAAATTGAAAGTAAGCCGCGATTTTTTAGATAACTAGGATTGTGACTTATGGCTTTAATCGCATGTTGTCTACAATCTTTGGGTTGACGTTCTCTTACGGCATTAAACGCCTTGTTTAGATGATAGCGCCCCCAAAGTTCCCGAATTAAGAAGCTTTTGAGCTGAGGATGATTGGGTAAATGCTGGCTGATTTTTTGTAGGGTGACTGAAGGATCTTCTAAACTAACCCCTTGCACATAGTTGAAGAATTTAGTAATTAAAAAGTCCCGTTTTTCACCTAATAAAGCAGGTTCTTTTTCAAGCGCACGAGAGAGTGGGGCTTTGCCTAACTCAGGTTCATCTGAAATATAGGCTGATGCCGCTACGCGGAGTTGGTGGGCCGCGTAGGCAAACGATTTCATGTATTCAAACTCTTTTGGAAAGTTGGGATTAGAGAATGTTTTGTCGAGAGCGATACGGCCGTTTGATTCATGCTTATGAATGTCCCGACTTAGGCTCACTTCTTGGATTTGAATTACTGACACGGGTTCATAGACGCAGATAAATTTGCATCGCGTCATTGCCATGCGTAAGTTGAGCTCCCACTCTTCGCCAACCCAAAATTGAGGATCAAAATAGCCCACTTCTTCTAAGAGGTCACGACGCATCATCGTTGTGGATTTATGGAAAATAGGGCCTATGAGCAAATCAGCTAAAGGGTAAGTACCAAAACAGCGACCGGTTATTGTTTTTTCCTCTCGAATCGTGGTTGTGCCATAATAACGGCCGTAAACAACACCTGCATCTGGTTCATTTGCGGCAGCCGCAAGTTGAACCTCAAATTTGCGTGGTAAATATTGATCATCAGAATCTAAAAAAGAGATCCAAGTTCCCTTTGCCCGTGCGATACCTGTATTACACGCAGCAGCGACACCGGCATTTTCTTGTTTGATGTAAACGATACGGGGATCGGTAAACTTAGCGATTGTTTCTTCGGTGTTGTCTGTCGAGCCATCGTCAATCACGATCACTTCAAACTCATCGTAAGTTTGGTCGAGAACCGATTGAACGGCCGTTGCGGTTAATTGAGCACGGTTATAAGTGGGGATAATAACGCTGATTTCTGTCAAAATGACCTCTAGATGACTGCGACCATAAAATTTGAGTCATTTCTTCTTAATTGAGACAAATTCGTAAAATGGTCTTGTAAAACAATATCTTACTTTGAAAACGTAAAATAATATCCTTTCAAAAATATTTACGTTCCCCTTTTTGGCCTATGCTGTGACCCATTTCTTATACTCTTTTTTTACTTATGAGAACATTGTTTTGTGTTAAGCTGTATGATAAGTGGCTGGTATTACTATAGTGGGGATTTACTAAATGCAGTACCAGCTATGAATGAAAACACATTTAGGTAAATCACAGAAAGCCCTATAAATAATACAAAAATTATTTTCTGTGATTTGCTGAGTAATTGACATCTTATTGGAATGTAAATTAGAAACTCTCTGTCAATTACATAAATCACAAGTATAAAGGATTTAGCTGCAGGATAATGCTGTGCTAGTTTGAACTTCTTACTATGATGGAAATGTGTAAAGTGGTGAGAGGTTAGTTTAGTAATGTCAACAAATCCAAAAATAAGAAGAACTGAACTCTTAGATAGTTCCGTTATACGAGATTCATTTACAGATCAACTTGACGATCAACTTTATTATCGTCCCATTCCACATGAAGAATTGGCCGGTTCATTTGAAAAACCGGTTTGGCGCGTTCTTTTTGAAATGGTTTCTGATCCCTCACGGAAGTTTGGCCTAGACATCAATGAGGAAGTTGAATTTGGCCGCACTGATGAATCCCCCAGTTCCTTTGATTTAACGCCATTCGATGCAGATATTTCTGGGGTGTCTAGACAGCACATTTTATTAAGGCCGACTGCCAACAATTTGCTCGTGATGGATTTGGGAAGTACGAACGGCACCACAAGAAACGGCCGTTCTATTGGTATCAAAACACCATACTCCCTTATCGATGGTGATATTCTTTCTCTCGGAAAACTCCAGCTTTACGTTCACATCATTGAACGCCCCCATATTCAAACACAACCCCTCATTAGTCGAGACTCTACAGTTACCGAGGCATTGGCATCAATTGCAAAAGCCATTACCTCTCAAATTGATCTTGACGATGTGCTTAATCAGGTTGCGCAAACTGCCAAGACCTTAACGTCTGCTCGAGAAGCAGATATTTGGCTCGTTGATCAAACGACAGGTGAACTATTCCCTGAGGTGCAACGAAGTACGGCAATGCTCAACGGCAACTTTTCATCACAATTCCAAATGAATCACGATCCTTTAGTAAGCAAAGTGATGCAATCTGGAAATCCGGCCCGTGCTCAGAAAAACCCATCTGGCGATCAACACCGGTTAAATACAGGGCATATGATGGAAGCCTTGGCCTATATTCCAATTATGCTAGGGGGACTCGCCTTCGGTGTACTGCGCGTTGGG
>JANQSK010000031.1 GCA_028284105.1 Anaerolineae bacterium | reverse complement strand
AGATTGGCGCGGTGCAACGATACGACTGCTACGCGTGACAGATAGCGAAGTGGGTGTTGAATCAACAAAGAATCACATGATTGAAATGCTAGATGCAGTTCGTGTTGATGCAGAACCTGTTGTTTTAGTGCGAGATAATCCCAAAGAGCCTATGCGAGATATTATTTGCAAACATTCTGCTGATGCTGATTTAACTTTCTTGGGTTTATCAATGCCTGATGCTGATTCCGCTGATGCATATGCAACCCAAATGCATGAAATGGTCAAGCTGATAGGCACCTCATTGTTAGTGAGAAGCGGACAGCCAGATGTTGAATTACTTGAGGTTGATAATTCCGCATAAACCTAGATCAATCAACCATTGTCAAACCACCGCTTACACTTAACACTTGTCCGGTGATGTAGTTGGCCTCATCTGAAGCCAAGAACAAGACAGCTGGTGAGATTTCATTGGGTTCTGCTGCACGGCGTCCCAGTGGCACTGAATTTTTCATCGCTTGGGCCACTTTTCCACCAAGCGATGTGTCATCAAAGGCATTGAAGATTGCAGTATTGGTGATGCCAGGCGCAACAACATTCACACGAATATTGTCACGAGCATGCTCACGTGCCATTGTTTTAGAGAAGGCAATAACGGCCGCTTTGCAACCTGCGTATACTGACTCGCCCATACTTCCCGCACGCCCGGCATCTGAAGCAATGTTGACCATCGCCCCCCCTTTCTGTTCGATCATATGTGGCAAAACGACATAACACATATTGAGCAACCCTTTGTAGTTGATATCAATTACTTTATCCCAAAATTCTGGTTGCGTTTGAAGAAAGAGTCCAAATCGATCCCAACCCGCGTTGTTGATGAGAATATCAATACGGCCGTATTCCTCGATTACCTGTGCCACACTGCTCTGCACATTTTCAAGATTGGCGATGTCTGTTTGAACGGCCGTTACACGTGCATCGGTCGATTCTTGGAGAGAAACGGCCGTTTGTGTCCCCGCTTCACCGTCAATATCAGCAATAATGACTGAGGCTCCTGCCTTTGCAAAATCAGTCGCAATCGCTTTGCCAATGCCATTGGCACCACCTGTGATTAAAACTACTTTTCCTTTCATTCCCATCTCCGTTCTAAATTAGGTATCGAGTTTATCGACGACGCTATCCACTTTTTCTTTCATTGTTTGGTTGCGATCAACCCGAGTACCTACTTTGATACTGGTTGAGATTCGGGGTGCACCCATCTCATGAATAACCTCATGACATTGTTTTACAGCAGCAAAAACTTCATCCCAATTACCAGCAATGTTCGTTCCATAAGCGTGTAAGGTGTGCTCTAATCCTTTATCCTCTAAAATTTTTTGGCATTGCGCTACATATTTTGAAACAGATACGCCAACACCAATCGGCACAACGCATAAATCAACAATGACCTTCATGTTATTTTCCTTATTTAATGATGATTTTTGATCGAGTAATTTCTATAAGCAAATGTGCACTTTATTGTATTACTCATTGAGGAGTTCGACTCGATTTTCGCGATAAATGATGAAAAGACCTGCCCCGACGATGAAAATCAAGCCCCAAATGGTTGCTGACGAAGGAACCTCTCGCCAAAAAATGTACCCTAAGATAATGCCGTACAAGATGGAGAAATATTCAAACGGGGCCAGAACAGCAACGGCCGTTTCCCTGTAGGCTGATGACAACATGACCATGCCAATGCCCCAGCAGAAGCTTAGCCCAATGATGATTAGAAAATCAGAAAATGCAGGTGTAGGCCAAGCTTTTGTCAAAAAATCAATGCTGGGATGGGTGCTGCCACTATTGAAAGACGCAAAAACAGGACTTAATACAAGAGAGGCGATGAGATAAACGGTCATGGTATAAAACGTGGTAGAAAGCCCTGATTCATCCATTTTACGTGTCAAAATAATACTGATTGCATAAGTAAGCGCAGCCAACACGGCAAAAATAGTAGATGGATTAAAAGATTCTCCGAAGGGCTGAATAATGATCAAAACCCCTATAAACCCCACAAAAATTGCAGTCCATCGACGCCAGCCGACTGCTTCGCCTAAAATAGGCACAGAAAGAGCCGCAATAAACAGGGGGCCAGAAAAGAAGACCGAAAGCGTTAGGCTAAAGGGTAGCGCCGCTAGGGCAAGAAAGTAAAACAAATAAGCTGCGAACATCATCAATCCACCCAGAAGCTGGGTGGTTAATTGCTTGGTTTTTGGGATTTTGATGCCTCCATTAAAATGGAGAATTGTGAGCACGATGGGGATTGTGAATATGGTGCGTATTAAAACGATTTGCAAGAGTGCAAAATCGTCACTCATGAGTTTGATAATGACATCTTGAATAGCAAAAATAAAGAATGCAGTCAAAAGGGTGATGATTCCTCGGACAGAACTGTTTTGACTGGTCTGAAAACGTGCAAAAAGATTCATGAGCGATCTTCCTGTCAATCTGTTATTTGATTTTTAGAGTAAACGGGAGTTTATTGAATTCTATTCAGAAATGGAATGGACTAGCAGCACACTGTTTTGTTTGTTTAATACAGGTTCTCTGTACAATCAGCCTAATTGTTTAAAGATAACAATTAGGCTGATTGCCGAAATGTTTAATTAGTCAACGTGACAATATTGGCATGGACGGTATATTGCCCCAGCACTTTTTGAATTTCCACTTTTAAATCTTCGGAATTAAACCCTTCTGCTGGCACAACATTAACAGTTG
>JANQSK010000651.1 GCA_028284105.1 Anaerolineae bacterium | reverse complement strand
GAATCAATCGCAACACCAACATCATCTGCCTTCACAGATTCACACAGCACGGTATTTAAATTGTCGTTATTGCCGCTGCCGACCAAGGCGTAATTATTTGGATTGGTAACATCGTTGGTGTGGCTGTGTCCATTGGGGTTATACATTGCCTCATCGAAATGAATGGTGATTGTTGTTACTTCATTCACCTGAGCGCCATCTTGCACGTCATCTTGTCCATCAAGATCAACGGCCGTTACTGTTGGCCCTGTATCATCTGGCTGTTCGATCACGTATGACAATGCATAGTTGGAAACACCATTGTTGAAGAAATTTCCTGCGAGATCAGTTAGGGTCTTACGCCCACATACGGCTAATGTGTAATTACCAACGGGAAGGTTGATGTAGCCGTTAACAGCCAGATCAGCCGTCATGGATTGCGTGCTATAGGTGACTGCATCAATATCAATGGCGATATCATCACCCAACAACGTGTTGCCACAAGGAGCTGTGTCTAAAACACCGTTCGGTCCAGCTTCTTTTAAAGCGTAGTTTTCAGGATTAGTTACATCTCCCTCTTCCGTATCCCCAACTGGATTTAGCATCGGCTCATTAAAGTGAATCCACAGAAGGTGGTGCGTGTCGACAATATCACCATTTGACACATTTGCCTTTCCACCAAAGGAAGCCGCTTCGACATAGGGGCCTTCGGTGTCAGGGGCTAAGACCACAAATGAAAGCGCATCATTCGAAACACCATCATTAAAGAAGTTCCCCGCCAAATCTTGAAGCGTTTTACGTCCACAAATTGCCAGTGTGTATTTCCCTTCTGCCAGCAGAATCCCATTCTCAAAAGTAACAGTTGCTTGGTAACTATTGTTGTCGTATGAGACTGACTCAATTGGAATCGCACTATCGTCTTCTTTTGGAATATCGCTACAGGGTGCTGTGTCTAAAATGCCATTCGGTCCCGCTTCTTTTAAAGCGTAGTTTTCGGCATAGGTAACATCAAGTTCTTCGGCGTCTCCTGCAGGGTCATTCATGGCCTCACTAAAATGAATCGTTGCATTAGTGATGTTGTAAACGCTGTCCCCATCTGAAACATCAGTTGTGCTACCCAGATCAATTTGTAAGGCAGTCGGACCCGTCGTGTCAGGGCTCACGAGTATAAAGTTGAGGTTGGTGTTAAATGCACCATCATTGAGGAAATTACCCTGTAAATCATGTAATGTTTTACGCCCACAAACAGAAACCGTGTAATTGCCTGGCTGCAGTTCGTTGGCATTGCTGATGGTCAATGTCGTTTGAGCATTTGTAGAGCTGTATCCAATGCCCAAAATATCTATTTCGATATCATCTCCCAATAGCGTATCGCCACATGGCGCAGTTTCTAATGTGCCATTCGGACCGGCTGATTTAAGCGAGTAGTTGTCTTCATTCCACGGAGAGCTTTCATGAGCGCTTGGATATGTTTGTAGTTCTTCGCTAAAAGAGATTTCTATTGGAGAGATAACCCCAACCGTATCCCCTTCTTGAACATCGAGTGAATCAGCCATATCGATTTGGGTTACGGTTGGACCTTCAAAATCGGTCTGGGTTGGTACGATGAAGATTTTAGAAGAACCGCCTTCCGGATAATCCATAAAATCTCCCGCTAGGTTGTATACGTTGTTACAAACGGAAACGCGATAGGTGCCAGAAGGCAATGGATTCTCGTCATTTAAGGTAAGGGTAGAGAACTCATGGGGCGTGTTGTATTTGAGGTCGGTAATTTGAACGGCAATATCATCAGATGTGAGGGGATCACATACGCCCGTATCTAAAACGCCATTTGGTCCTGCCTCAATCATTTGAAAATTGGCTTTGTTTGTAATGTCGTGGGGCTCTGTGTGACCTGCTGCATTAAACAAGGGATCTGAATAATTTAAATGGATTTCTGTTGTTACAGTGGCGTGATCTAATACCGTGTTATCTTCAATCCGCTCTTCTTCCCCAATATCAACGGACACCACAATTGGTGATGTGGTATCGACCTCAAAATCGAGAATAAAATCATCACCACCTTCACCATCATTATCTCCATCTAGAGGATTGCCTGATTCATCTTGGAGGCCTGTGCTTCCACAAACAAGAATGCGATACACATTATCCGGTAGGGGTGTGCCACTATTTAGTATTAAGGTCGCTTCATATTTTTCAGCATCATATTCGACAGATTCAATAGGAATTTGCTCGTCATCAAGATTTAACTCATTACATCTAACTGAATGAATACCGCCTTCGGAGGCTTGAATGACCATGATGTAATTCTCAGGATTCGTGACATCATTCTCATCATCATCTCCCGCTGGATTGTGCATCGCCTGACTAAAAGTCACGATAAGATGGGAGACGGCTCGGTTGATATGCTCTCCCTCCTTTAGGTTCCCATTTCCACTATCGGGTATTGAATTAAGATTTGATACGGTCGGTAAGTTGTTTACTTCAAGAAAGGCTTGGGATGATACCGTTATGCCTAAAAATAGGGTCATGCATACGATAATGATCCATCCTCGTTTTATTTTTGCTAAAGACATCCACATCATTTGGTTTACTCCTCAGAAAATCATGTTGTGTTGGTGAGATAAACGGCCGTTAATAACCATCTATCTGTCTGCTTGCCCAACTGAACGTCACAAAAGTGGATTTTCCGACACAATAAAAAAGCCTTTTGAAATTTATTCCAAAAGGCTTGCTTCAACAACTAAAAATTGGGAGTATTTTTAAACTTGTGAATTGACACGATTGAGTAGATTCTGCGCTTTTTCGGCGTTAATTTGGTTAATATCATCTTGATATTTCAAGATGACACCCAGCGTTTCTTGTACTGCTTCAACCGTGAGGGCTTGCTGATTGAGTGCGACAAGGGCTGTTGTCCAATCAAGCGTTTCTGCCACACCTGGAATTTTATAAAGGTCTTCCTGCCGTAGTTCTTGAATGTACATAGTGACTTGCTGAGCCAACTTTTCAGAGCAGCCCGGCACCTTTGAGGTGACAATTTCATACTCTTTAGCGAAGCTAGGATAATCAATCCAATAATACAAGCAGCGGCGTTTGAGCGCGTCATGAACTTCTCGCGTTCGGTTCGAGGTAAGAATAACAATGGGGGGATTCTTTGCTTGAATGGTGCCGATTTCAGGCACGGTGATTTGAAAGTCAGACAAGATTTCAAGCAAAAATGCTTCAAATTCTTCATCACTTCGATCGAGTTCATCAATTAAAAGGACGGGAACTTGGTCAGCTTCGTTATGTGTTTGGCGAATGGCTTGGAGCAACGGCCGTTCCAATAAGTAGTCATTCCCAAATAGCTCAGCTTCTTCAGCTTTTTCGCCCCGTGCCTCTAATAAGCGAATGTGGAGCATTTGACGTGTGTAGTTCCATTCATAGACCGCTTGATTGACATCAAGCCCCTCATAACATTGCAACCGTATGAGGTCGGTGTTGAGCATTTGAGCCAGCACTTTGGCGATCTCCGTTTTGCCAACACCGGGTTCCCCTTCGAGAAACAACGGCCGTTTCAAAGTGAGCGCCAGAAAAACGGCCGTGGCTAAGCCACGGTCGGCTACGTAATTTTGCTCAAGGAGTGCTTTTTGTAAATCGTCAATTGATTGAAATTGCATACTGTTATTCGCCAAGATGAGACCCTTAGACTTGATAAAAACCTAAGGGTCTTTGTTATTAGAGATATTATTGCGCGGTGAACCCACCGTCTACTGTAATTGTAGCACCGTTTGTGAAAGATGATTCATCAGACATGAGCCACATGACCGCTTTGGCAACCTCATCCGCTTCCCCAAGTCGACGCATAGGGTTTGCTTTGAGTGTGGCTTCAACAAATTGAGGATTATGCTCAAAGCCACGTTCAACCATAGGTGTGCGGATGACACCGGGGCAAACCGCATTGACACGAATCCCTTTGCGGACATACTCAACGGCTGCTGAACGAGTCAATCCAACGACAGCATGCTTACTGGCGCCATAAACAGAGAGGCTATGCGAGCCAACAAGCCCTGCAACTGAGGCCGTGTTGACAATCGTGCCGCCCCCGTTGGCCACCATATGTGGGATTTGGTGTTTCATGCATAGCCAAACCCCTTTGACGTTGATATCCATAATGGCATCATAAATATTTTCTTCGATATCCACCATGCGAGAAGAGCTGCCTTCGATACCCGCGTTATTAAACGCGCTATCAATACGGCCGTATTCTGTCACACAGGCCTCAACCATCGCTTTGACTTCATCCGCTTTTGAGACGTCGGCTTTGAAAAAGGTGGCTTTTTCACCTTTACTGGTGATCATGTCGACTGTTTCTTGTCCACCCGCTTCATTAACATCAGACAAAAATAGGGTGGCGCCCTCTTTGGCAAGCTGAACGGCCGTTTCCCGACCGATGCCTGAGGCGGCTCCTGTAATTAAAACAACTTTATCTTCGAATTTGCGATTCAATGGGTTCTCCTCATACTGGGTAATTTGGTAATCAGTTAATTTTGTCTCTTGGGATACCTCGAAGCGTGGTGTCTTCAAGCAATCCTCCGTGTCCGAGAGCAAAGATATCGGCATGGGTTAAACGGTCACCCACTAACAGACGGGGTAACACCCAATCCACAATGTTCATTTTACGGCTTCGTACACAGCCCGGTGCGCCTAAGATTGGCGTCTTGCCAAGATAAGCTAGCAAAAGTAGATTGCCTGGATCAACTGGTGCACCAAAGCAGGTGATATGCCCGCCAGCCCGATTAATGGCCCTGGGTGCAATGTCGTATGGGTCTTGAACGGCCGTTTCGCCAGCTAAAATGATTAAATCAGAGTTGGATTCAACCTGCGCTAAAAGGGAAGAGGCCAACTGTTGTTCACCTGTTTCATCCTCTAATGGAATAAATGATACCGTTTCGATTTTCCCTTGCAAAGCAGATAATCGATCCTCTAATGGAGGAATAAATCCTTTGCGGATTCGCTCTTCAGCGGTTGGCGAGCCAGACAAAATGACGCTGACTCGTTTTTCTTTAAGTGGATCAATCCATAGGATGGGGCCTGTTTCGGTTGCGATGCTTTCAGCCTGCCACACCAAGGATTCGGGTACCCCATACGGCAGAATTTTGACGGTGCCAACCATCTTTTTTGCTGCAATTGGGCGATTGGTTTCTAGTGTGGCGAGTGTGATCCCTGTACAGGCGTTGATGCGTGTCAATCGATTAAAATCTACGCGCAAGATGCCAGATTCGGTTGCTAAAATGTTACATCGGCCGGTAGAGGGACCGCTGATTCGGACATCTTTGCCGATAACGGCCGTTGCCACCCGGAGAGCGGCTTCATTTTCATCGATGTCTTCTGGTTCTAGCTCAGCCACGTAGACAATTTGACGACCGAGTGCTTCCAGTAGATCGATATCGGTTGTGGTTAACGGCCGTCCCTTTCGCAACACCCGACGTCCATCGTTACCCGAGATATTGTGTCCTAATATTTTGCCTTCAGCTTCAGCAATGGGAATTGGCCCAAATTTCATAGAGGTCTCCTGCCGGATCGTATCACAACAAAATTGATTAACCTAACACAAATTAGCGAGTCAAATAAATCAGAATGGTAATAATAGGCAGGTGATTGGTGGTCGAGATTCGGTGAATGTGGGATGGATTGTTTTAGAGAGGGGGAGTGAACAAAATCAGGTTTTAACTGGCGCTTTTTTAAAGTTGCAATAAGAAAATAAGATTCGACAAGCTAAAAGGGGTGGGAGACACAACGCATGCGTTGTGTCTCCCGTCAGAACTGCGACTCAACAAACTGCTTCTTTGGTCCAATGTTTACGATACCGATCAGTAATCCAGTGCCACTCTATGGTGCCAATGGCAATATCTTTCAGTAACGACACATAGTTTTGAAGTTCTTCATCAATTGGGTGTCCAAATTTTGGCAATTGCCTGGCTTGCTCCGTAAAAATATTGATTTCAGATTGGCAAAGCATTTTGACCTTTTCGTAAGCGTGTGGAATGGAGATGTTTTCATTGTAGTGATATAGCCAAACCATATTGAGCAGAGAATCTCCTTCTGCCACTTCTTTCT
>JANQSK010000644.1 GCA_028284105.1 Anaerolineae bacterium | reverse complement strand
CGCCGAATAGATCGGTACAGTAATCAATTAGACGTTGGCGAGCAACTTCAGGACCTGAACCTGGCTGTACATCAATAAGGTCGCGCAATAAATCAATGAAAAGATACCCCGAGATTGATTCACCATAAGCCACAGAGAGACCACTGGCCAAAATGCCACCTTCTTGGTTCGAAATCCAGCTTTTTTCCATCTCAGAACGGACGGTATTGAGGAAAAGCGACTTTCCGAGCCCGACTTCTCCAATAATCATGGATACGGATCCTCTACCCGTTTCTAAGCTAGCCAGCTGTTCTTGGATAAGGGCATGTTCCTTTTCTCTACCAAAAAGTTTAGGTGTTTCACGGCGGCTGTGAGAGGGTTGTCGATGTTCACGAACTACTGAAACCGGAATGGGGTCAGCTTTCCCTTTGACGAGAATGGGTTCAAGCTTATTGGCAATGATAGTTTTAGTGAGTTGGGTAACGGCCGTTTCGACCAAAATTTCATGATCAGCCGCGTTCTGCATCAATCTTGCGGACAGATTAATGGTGTCGCCCATCGTTGTGTAATCATGGCGCACATCAGATCCAACGGGGCCAGCAAAGACCCGACCCGCCGCAATACCAATACGCTGCATTGAAATAAAAGACAGCTGTTTAGCAGCTTCTTGAAGGTCTAATGCACAACGTAGCGCCCGCGTTTCCTGTTCCTCAACAGTTTGAGGCGCTCCAAAAATAATGTGGAGCATGCTCCCTTTGTCACCCGTGATTAGGCGGTTTAAACGGCCGTTATATTGTGACACAATTTGCTGTGACGTTGTGAAATATTGCTGGAGTTTACTATCTATTTCTGGATCATCATCATAGGAAAGCCCGTGGAATTGCACAAAAAGTGAGACAACGGGCCGGAGTTCAGCTACGCGAGAGACATTGATTCGGAGCTGCTCAAAAATCTGCTGCGGAACATAGCTTGCTAATTCATTGGCTAAATCATCCGTTTGAGCATCTTCCCATTTGATTTCAGGCCATGGATCAGGAGAAGACGGCCGTTTAAGCTCATCCAAAATGGGGTAGCCATCTCGCCACTGTTTGATTGTGATCTGTTCAGCGATGAGCTCAAAGGATTTGGGTGAAATAACAATGTCACCAGGCTCAGCATGATGTTCTGCATCCGCCATTAAATCGAGCGTATTTCCTGCAAGCACATCTTCAAAGCCAATGCCACCTTGCCCTAGGTTGAACCGTTTGACAGGACCATAGGCCAAGCCAATCTTCATCTGCAAATCAACGGGCCCTATAGGTGTTTGGATACGGCCGTGTTTTGCCATTACTGCCTGCATACGCACAGCGGATGTTAAGGCTTTGTTGAGAACGGTTTGCTTTCGTTGTCGATGTTCGCGCCCAAACCAAACAATAAGTGCATCTCCCCCAAATTTGATCACGCTTCCTTGGAATTGGTGAACTTCTTCAATAAGGGGTTTAAAAACTGATTCAAGGGCTCGAGTAAGCTCCTCGGCACCTTGATCGGCCTGTAGATTTTTGGTTAAGGCTTCAGTAAGTTTTGTAAAGCCAGAGATGTCGGCAATGAGCGCCACGCCATCATGCAGCAACGGCCGTTTTGATAGAAGAGACTCAACGCGATCGCGGGGGATGTATGCGGCTAAATACGGGACCAATGCCAAGGACATAACAATACAACTCCATTGATAATGGCTCCATTGTATCAAGGTGGGGCAGGTTATGCAGTAAATTATGAATCAATTTATCTGGAAGATTTTGTTTTACTTAGGGCGTTTATTAAAGATTCGATCGAATTGTGGGTAAAACGGCCGTTTTCTTGTTTGAGCACCCACGCTTCATCTTCACAAATCACCTGTGTTGACGCGTTCAAATCCTCATGAACGACTGAGTAGCCTGCTCGTTCCAAGGCGTGCGTGGTCCATTTGAGTTTGAGACCTTCACCGATGAGTTGAATTTCTCCAATTTGAGATTGGGCTACGTTAAAGACACCTTTTTCATTATCAAACGTGACCCCCTCGCTGGCGAATGCGCGCGCGAAGGTGCCGCTTAAGATTAAATCTTCTGGTGCGCCAATGTGTAAACGGCCGTTTTCCATGAGCCAAATTTGATCGGCCGTTCGCATGGCCAAGTCCAAATCGTGGGTAGAAAGCAACACGGTGCAGTTGCCTCGATGGGCCAAGCGGCGCAAAATTTCTGCTATTTCAACGCGACGAGGTAAATCAAGATAAGCGGTTGGTTCGTCTAAAATCATGAGTTTGGGAGATTGTGCCAAAGCACGAGCAATCATAATCTTTTGACGCTCCCCATCACTGAGCTCATTGACATACCGATCTGCTAACGGTTCAGCTCCCACAGCAATGATAGCTTCTTGAACAATGCGCTCATCTTGTGGACTTAGTTTCCCATCCCAGCCTGTATAAGGATGCCGTCCCAACGCGACTAAAGCATAAGCAGATAGCATACCAACGTTTATTTTTTCGGTTAATACAACGCTTAAAATTTTTGCTAATTGTTGAGCAGAAAGGTTCTCGAGGTTTTCACCGTTTAGTTGAATTGCTCCGGTTAATGGTTTTTGCATCCCTGCTAGGGTTCGCATGAGGGTTGATTTACCGACCCCGTTTGGACCTAATAAACAGACGAGTTGATTGGGCTGTAGGGTGATGTTGATGTTTTGAGCAACGATGGTTTGAGAACGGCCGTTTTTATATCCAATCGTTAAATCCGTGGCGGTTAGCATCCGTTATTGTCCCATTGATGCCCGAACATTACGACGTCTGAGGATAACCCATGCCACAACAGGGGCGCCGATAAGGGCTGTGATTGCATTGAGAGGTAGTAATGTTTGACTACCTGGAAGTTGTGCCACCAAACCAGCAAAGAGGGCAATGGTGCCACCCATCAAAATCGTTGTTGGAATCAAAATGCGATGATCAGAGGTACTGAATAAGCTACGGCAAAGATGGGGAACAGCGATGCCAATGAAGCCAATAGGCCCTGCAAAAGCCGTAATTGATCCAGCTAATATGGCGGTGCTACACAAAATCCAAAGCCGTGAGCGTTTGACATTGACACCCAGTGAATTGGCGTAGGTTTCACCTAGTAAAAGGGCGTTTAAGGGTTTGACCGTGAGCCAGCTAATCAGCAAGCCAATCAGAACAACTGGAGCCAAAATTCGCATTTGTGCCCAAGTTACTCCTGCAAAACTCCCGAAGGTCCACTGTACGAAGGCTGTAATACGCTCCGGGCTGCTAAAGTAGAGCAAAATGCTAACAATTGCGCTGGTGGCGTACCCAAAGAGTAGACCTAAGATAAGCAAGGTCATCGTATCGACTCGCCGAGCTAAAAGAAGCACAAGAAACAGGACAAGCCCTGAGCCCAAACTTGCCGCTAAAACAACGCTTAAATCGCCTAGTAGGGTTAGGCTGGCTAATAGCGTCGAGCCGGTAGCTCCCACAGTCAAGATGACCAGTGCAACGCCTAAGCTGGCACCGGAATTGATGCCAAGCACAAAGGGGCCAGCTAATGGGTTACGGAAAAGTGTTTGCATTTGAAGGCCGCTCACTGCAAGTGCAGAGCCAGCCAATACGGCCGTAATCGCCTTGGGCAGACGGAATTTTAGAATAATGGTTGTCCAAGAGGCTTTTGAGGCTTCCCCACCTAACAAAACAGAAATGATCTCATCCAACGGTATATTTACAGACCCTAACAGCAAGCTCAGCAAGAACAGCGCCAATAAAGCGGTTGTTAACAAAACCACCATATGGGTTTGGATGCCGAGAGTGGGCCATGAAACGGCCGTTGTTTTTGAAATAGAACTGTTTTGCATTTGAACACATTCAGCTTGTCATTCTAGCCAGCAGGATTAAGGCTAGAATGACAAGCAACATTCATTGATTA
>JANQSK010000626.1 GCA_028284105.1 Anaerolineae bacterium | reverse complement strand
TGCGTAGCGTGATCCCCAAATTTCGCGCTTTACCCGTTGATGAAATCATTAGTGCATTAGATGTCGTTTATGATTTGCATGTTGATTTAGCCGATGCTGGGTGGGTGGCACTTGATTTTTATGACGGTTGTTTGATTTATGATTTTGACACAAAAGTGGTGCGGGTTATGGATTTAGACTTTTATCACAAACGGCCGTTTCGCAACGAAATGGGGCGTCTTTTTGGCTCTTCTCGCTACATGTCTCCTGAAGAGTTTGCTCTAGGGGCCATGATTGACCAGCGAAGCAATGTGTTCACGATGGGCAGAACGGCCGTTAATCTTCTCAGCGACGGCACACTAAACCATGAACCATTCCGAGGGAGTCAGCCACTTTTCGACGTTATTGTAAAAGCGTGCCAACCTAATCCACATGATCGATTTCAAACAATGCAGGAATTTTTTGAAGCGTGGCGTAAGGCAAAATAATTTTAAATATCGAATTACCCTAATACCCAATTCCTAATAACTTATGCGTGTGTATTTGCTTTGATCGGTTTTCGATCGTTCGATGCATAGACTATTGATGATTTAGGCGTGTAATAGATACCTCAGGTGATTTAACAATTTTCGAATTATTGAAGCTGAAAAGCTGAGAGGCTGAAAGGCTAACAAACAGGAAGAAAACGATGAAAATCCAACTCAAATACAAAGACCAATTCAACGAACATATTGAGCTAGATGGTGATATGAAAGTGCGAGCCGTAACTGATAGGTTTATCAAACAATTAAGTGTGAGTAAGGATCACAAACTGTTCAAAAATGGCCAACGCTTGGCAGATAATAAAACATTAAGTCAGGCTGGTGTGACGTCAGGGGACACGTTGGAATTGATGTCAGCAGGTATGGGGGGAACGAACGTTTAACTGCGATTCAATGACTTAAAACGGAGGCAATTGAAAGCTCCCGTCCTTCAAAATTATCAAACGTCAAATCATTAAAAGGCAGATTGTGTTTTTCTTTCATTTGCGCCATCAGGCTGAGGTAGTTGGTGAGGATGCGTTGAGACCAATCGAGGTTGAGGGTAGAAACGGCCGTTTTTATCCCAGCCTCTGTTCCCTCTAACTCCACAAAATTGCCAAAAGGCATTTCGTCTAGCACAATCTCGACATCATCCAACTGGAGCGTTTCTCGGTACTTTTCATACACTTGCATGGGGGCAAAACCGAGTCGTTCGAAGATAACGGCCGTTTTGTCAAAATCACTCACCTCAACTTCAAATTCTTCCCGTACTTTGGCTTCGCTAGAGGCTTGTTCTTTGGCAGGCCCTTTGAAGGTCACTTTAACGGCCGTGTCTTGCCGCAACCGTAAAAGCTCAAGCCGATCTTTCAACGCCTCATCTGGCGTATCAAATCGCACATTTCGCTCGTAAACACGCGCCTTTTTAACTGCTCCCCCAGCCTTTAACACGCGCTCTCGAAAGCTCGCCAAATCTTGCACAAAAAACTTAACTTCAACTTCAAGATTGCTCATAATTTAGAATAGAGAAAAGAGTAAAGAGTAGAGAGATTGGTGATTAGTAATTTGTAATTGGGAAATTCGAGAATCGTAAATCGTAAATTCCCAATTACCCAATTACTCAATTACCTCTATTTCCAGCCGTATCCTCTAGCTTTCCTCTTCTTCTCCAATAATGGCCAAAACCTGATCCTTCTCAACCGTATCTCCAGCGTTTACAAGGACGCGAGTAACCACGCCCCCTCGAGGCGCACGGAGCTCATTTTCCATCTTCATCGATTCCAGAATGATGATTTGGTCCCCTTTCTGCACAGTTTGGCCCTCTTCTACGGGAGTCGCAATAATAATGCCTGGCATCGGAGATTTAACCGATAAGTCACCACCCGCATCACCAGATTCCCCGCGTGCTTCAGCTAAACGGCGAGTGCGCTCATCCTGTACTTTCACCGAATAAAGCTCACCCTTAATCAAAACTGACGTCATTTCATCCTCTTCTTCAACCACCGCCTCAATAGAACGATTGTTGATCAAAAGCGAAAAGATGCCCCGTTCAATCAAATTCATAAAGTCAACATGATAAGTTTCATCGCCGACCGTAATGCTCTCTTTGCCTATGTCAATGATATATTCGTGATCATTGAGTGTTGCGAAATATTTCATAATCCTATCTCCTCAACCGTTCCCAGCGACTATACCATTTCCAGTTCGATGTATCCCGTTCGCCTGGTGCGACAATTTGGCTCGCTTTGTGACTTTGTCGATGCGCCACTAAAGCCGCCACAATAGCCGCCTCTAGTTCATGCTCAGCCTCTTTTTGGTCCATACTAAACTTCTCTTCCACAAAATGAGTGTCAAATTGGGCGGTATGGAAACGATGACTGTCCATCATATGCTGGTGGAAAGGAATATTTGTTTTCACACCCATAATCCGATACTCATCCAAAGCACGACGCATCCGCAATACGGCTTCTCCGCGCGTTTCTCCATAGCAGATCAGTTTGCTGATCATGGAATCGTAGTAGGGTGAAACGGTATAGCCGGGGAAAACACCAGAATCAACCCGCACCCCAGGCCCTGTAGGTACGCGACTGGTGGTGATGGTGCCTGTGGATGGCAAATAGTTGTTATATGGATCTTCTGCATTGATTCGGCATTCAATCGCCCACCCGGTCATCTTGACCTCTTCTTGGGTAATGCGCAATTTACGACCCCGTGCCACACGAAGCTGTTCTTGCACA
>JANQSK010000613.1 GCA_028284105.1 Anaerolineae bacterium | reverse complement strand
TATAGCATACGGCCGTATCAGTGGCAATACGCGAATCGAACATTTGACCTTAAAAAATTTGACCACTGTTAATATGGCATTAATGGGCTGTTTACAGGCTGTTAACCTTCGCGTAGAGATGAAACTGTGTCAGAGAATGTCACGAAGTTGTCGGCTAAAAATTAGGGGGCGTGTGATGATGCAATTTGCAATTGGAGCAGGTCAGCAAGGGTAGCAATGAGATACATCGAGCCTAGGGCATCACTAGGCATGCTTAACGTGAAGAGCTGTTGGTCAATTTGCCAGGTGACTGTGTTGTATACAATCCATTCGGCTCGACCGTCTATTTGATGAACAAGCTCATATTGCTGAGCGTGTGCTTCAATTTGACCGACCCTAATTGATTCATCGGCATAAATGTTTGTCACGTCAATTTGGGAGAGTGGTTGATAGGAGACTGGCAGAGGTGACTCGATAGAACGGCCGTTGCTTGGCGACTGGGTTAAGACCCAGAAGAATTCACTACCCCGACTTCGTTGAATAAACGCTATTTCAAAGGTTTCTACTTCTTGATTGACAGCAGCCCCGATGAATTCCCAGTTATCAAGCGTTTGGACGGGTAAATAAAGGTCTTGTTCCCAAAGCGACATCGCTTCAGAGACAGATAATGGGTAACTCGCCGAGTATTCAGCTACGTTTTGGATAGGAGTATTTATCAAATCTGAATAAACGTAGTTAGGTCTTAGCGTGGGTGTGGGCATCGGCGTTGGGGTGTTTGTGGGCACAATAACGGGTTCAAGTGGCACAGGCGATTGCAACGGCCGTATTAACACAAAGAAGAGACCAATCAAGATAACGGCCGTTGCCCAGGCAAAAGTTTGTAAATTTCGACGCTTTGCCTTTTGGCCTACTTTTTTAGAGAGCGATTGATCGATACTTGTGATGATGCTGTTCAATTCATCAGCTGACAATGTCTTTTCTGGCTCAATCTGATAGTGGGATTGAAGGTGATGGTGGGCAGAAGCAACTAGGCGATTGTTTTCATCATTTAACAAATTTCGCAACATAATATGCTCTGCTTCGGTTAACGGCCGTGTTTCTGCCAGAGTTAGAAGGTCTGCCAATTGTTGTGAAGAATTTGGCTTCATATCTGACCTCCTTGAAGCAGAAAAACGGCATCAACATCTAAATCTAATTGGCGGGCCAGCTGTTTTTGAGCGTAATAGAGTCTAGAGTGGACGGTTCCTTCCTTAACGTCTAAGACAACTGCAATTTCTTTGATTGACAGGCTATGCCCAAAGCGCAAAATGATAGGGAGTCTTTGTTTTTCAGGGAGGGCTTCAACGGCCAGCCAAAGTGCTTTGCTTGTTTCATTGTTGAGTGTGATGTCTTCTGGGAGTCGCCCCCTTATTGTTTGACGAGAGCGACCGGTCAATAAGCCTTGCCAACGCTGTCTGACTTTTCTGCGTCTTAGTAAATCACGCGCTTTGTTGACCGCAATCTTTGAAAGCCAAGATTTGTAATTAATTGAATTAGATTCATTATCAATATTCAACAGAGCTGCAATGAACGTTTCTTGGGCCAAATCCTCCGCTTCGTCTGCATCATGGATGATCGATTGAATGAGTCGAACGATGTAAGGGTAATACAATCGTACGAGCTGCTCAGTACGTTGATCGGTTGACGAAGATGCCTTATCAGCTGATGAAGATGTACCCATAAATATATTTGAGTGTGATGAGCTCATAGAACGGCTCATCACGCTCATTTGAATTATTCATTACTAAGAATAGACGCTAAGAAGGTCTCAACTTCTTCATGGTTTTGATTCTTTGCATGGTCTAAAGCGTTGTTGCCTGAGGTATTTTGAGCGTCAGGATTGGCACCTAACGCAATTAATGTTTCAACAACAGCGAGTTGCCCATTCCATGCTGCAACATTGATTGGTGTATCTTTCCAATTATCTTCTGCTTCGATATTTGCACCATGCGCAATTAATAGCTCAACCATTTCGACATGGCCTTCGAAAGCGGCCGTCAATAAGGGGGTAAAACCAAATTGGTCCCGTCTGTGTTCTAAATCGATACTCTCTTTTGAAAGTAGAATTTCGGCAATTTCATGCTGGTTAGACATAGCGGCATGATGGAGCAAGGTGTTTTCTTGTTTGTCAATTGTGGTGATATCTGCACCCGCTTCAAATAAGATATTGAACATCTCTTGATTTTCACGAATGATAGATATTGCGATTGGCGTAAATCCAATAGCAGGTTCGCTGACGTTTAGATCAGCCCCCTGAGCTATCATCGATTTAGCTGAGGCAAGGTCATCATCACGAACGGCCGTTAATAAGGCGTCATCCTTTTCCTCTTGTGTCAATTCCTCAACGATTGTTTCTTCAATCATTTCCTCTTCTATTACTTCCACTGCTTCCTCATTCTCTGCTACTTCAACAATCGTATCCTCAGTACTATCTTCCGACTCCATTTCTTCTGTTTGCGTGTCAATAACCTCAATCTCGGATGTTGAAGCGTCTTCGTCATGAGCTGAAGATTCGGTGCTGCTTTGTGGTGAACAACCAACAAATAAAATAAGAATAATGAGGGGCCAAATGAGCTTTTTCATGTTCACAATGATTCAATCCTTTTAACAAAATTTGCTCATAATACGCACAACCATCAAAAACCTTCAAAATTGGTCGAATTTGCTACGGAGGTTTGGGAAAAGGCCCGTTGTCTGGCTCCCCTAGAAAAACTAACAGCACCATCTTTGCCCGAAAATCTCTAATCTCTCAACGTGATTCAACTCTTCACATAAGCCCTAAAGTCGTGTATAATTCCTGTAAAAGTGGTAGAAAGTGGGTGATTGTGGGGCATTTGACCACAATATTCCACGAAAAACCTTTTAAAATGGGGAATAAAGAACGTATGTTCTATCGACGGCAAACAATTCATCCGCCAAGTCTTGTTTGTCAAAGTGTCATGAAGCGCAAGCGATTAAACAGTTGCCGCTATGACATTTGAGTTTTGTGAATGATGTGTTGCCCCCACATTGGATTATGGGAAATTCGATGGTAAGGGCAGCACCGTTCACAACTTTGTGAAATCATGTTTCTTGGAGAATTCTTACACAGTATCGACGTCAAAGGGCGGCTCACCATTCCAGCGAAGTATCGGAGTGTGCTAGCTGATGGCGTGGTGGTGACGCGCGGGTTTGATCAAAACCTGATGCTATTCTCCCAAGAAGAGTGGAATGCCTTAGCCGGACGGATTTCTCAACGGCCGTTATCTGATCAAAGTGTGCGCGCTTTTCGTAGACGCGTTTTTTCAGGGGCGGTTGATTTAAATCCTGATAAGCAAGGGCGTATTTTGCTACCCCAATATTTACGTGATTTTGCAGGAATTAATGGTGAGGTCGTTGTTGCTGGTAACTTCAACTATATGGAAATCTGGAGCAAGACCGCTTGGGAAGGTGTTCGGGAATCGATTGAATCAAGCGATGATGCCGAACGCTGGGCAGATCTAGGAATCTAAAGATAAGTATCAAGTGTCACGAAGAAAGGAAAGACGTGACACGGTACGTGATACATCATGGAACACATTCCTGTTCTCTTCCACGAAATCATTGAATTTCTTCAGCCTCACGAAAACGGCCGTTATTTAGACGGCACACTTGGGGCAGGCGGGCACACGACAGGAATTTTAAACGCGTCCGCACCATCGGGGCGCGTTTTGGCGTTTGATCGGGACCCTGAAGCCATCGAGTTCGCTAAGAGTCAACTGGGCGAATTGGCTGAACGGGTCACTTTTATCAACGATAGCTATGCCACTATGGCTACCGTTTGTGAAGATAATAAGTTCGATAGTTTTGATGGTATCTTGCTGGATTTGGGATTATCTTCCCGCCAGCTCGATACAGCCGCAAGAGGTTTTTCATTTATGCGTGAAGGGGCGTTAGATATGCGCTTTGATACGA
>JANQSK010000605.1 GCA_028284105.1 Anaerolineae bacterium | reverse complement strand
TCATTCGGTTTGCAGACGATCATTTTTGGTATGTGCAAGCCAATGGAGAATTTGAAACGTGGCTATTGGCCCATGCAGATGAGCTTGACGTTTCGATTCGTGATCCTAAATCATGGGTTTTGCAAATTCAGGGACCCAATGCACTGAAAATCTTAGAGGCTGCCATTGAGGAGGAGTTACCGGATAGCTTTGGATATTTTCATGCTAGCTTTTTTCATTTTCAAGGGGAAAAGCTTCTCGTGACAAGAACTGGCTGGACTGGGGAGATGGGAATTGAGATTTACAGCAATCCTGACATGGATCACCTTGCCCTTTGGGATCATCTATTGGCCTGTGGTATCCCATTGGGGATGCGAGATGGTAGCTTAGAGTCGATGGGCACACGACGAATTGAAGCAGGCATTCTCGATAATGGCACCGATATGGATGTGCAAATGACGCCGTATGAAGCGGGACTGGGCATGTTTGTCGACTTACAAAAGCCGAGTTTCGTAGGTCGTGCTGCCCTTGAAGTAGCGGACCAACGATGCTTGCTTTTTGGACTTATTTGCGACACGGCCGTAACCTCAGCAGATTTAAAGCTTTTCCAAAATGGCGCAGAAGTAGGCTTCTTAACCGCTGGCGTCTGGTCCCCCACATTGGAAAAAGGGATAGGCTATGCACGTTTTTACTCACCGCATAATTCTGCCGAAAGCTGGTTAGGTCAAACTGTCATTCTCGAAGATAAAGAGGGGAATAATCACCACTGTAAAATTGTCACACTCCCCTTTTTTGATGCGGAGAAAAAGATTCCAAGAGGCTCGAGCTAAACAGAAAGGAGCATGCTATGAATTCATTCTATCCACCACCAAACCGATTGCCTGCTCGACTTGAAACGGCCGAATTTGTCATCACCCCCCTCTTACCCGACCACGTTGAACTTGATCATGCCGCCCTCATGGACAGCATTCAATTGCTTCGCTCTTGGTCTGGCAGCCCGTGGCCAATGGATGATTTTTCAATTGATGACAATATGAATGATATGCATTGGCACTCCGAAGAGCATGAAGAGCGTATTGCATTTACATTCACAGTGCTCAACCCAGAAGAAGATTATTGTCTGGGATGTATTTACATCAAAACAATTGGAGAAGCACTGGCAGAGAACCCTGACCTTCCTGTTCAAAAAGATGGTGCTATTATTCGATTCTGGATTCGTGATTTACCTAAGCTGTCGCCACTCAATGACAAGCTGCTCCAAGCTTTAAAGAGGTGGTTTAATAATGAGTGGGATTTTACGGCCGTTTACTATCATTGTCGTGCTGAGCACACTATTCAAGTTGAGCAATTCAAATCAGGTGGCTTAAAAGAGGTCGCCCCATTCACCATGCCAACACGTGGTGGAAAACACATTTTATTCGAATGATAAACAACATAGATCCTTCCTGGCAAGCTGTCCCATTTTTTCAACAGAACAAGCACCTTCCGCTTTTAGAAAAAGTCCAAGAGATGCGCCAACATGCCACAATTTATCCTCCACAAGCTATGATTTTCAAGGCGTTTGAGTGGGTGCCATTAACGGCCGTTAAAGTAGTGATTTTGGGCCAAGATCCCTATCACGGACCGGAACAGGCCCAAGGTCTCTCTTTCTCAGTCCCTAACCACCTCAAAACACCCCCATCATTAAGAAATATCTTCAAAGAAATTCAAAGAGATTGTTTTCCTGGTGAAATCAAAGAATTTCAAAATGACCTCACCCGCTGGGCCAAACAGGGCGTTTTCCTCCTCAACACGGTGTTGACAGTGGAGGCAAGCAAAGCAGGCTCCCATCAAAAAATGGGGTGGGAACAGTTAACAGATGATGTCATTCGCACAATCAATGAATCCCAAGAACACTGTGTCTTTATGCTTTGGGGAAAGCCAGCTCAAAAGAAAACGCCACTTTTAGATAGCAGCAAGCACCTTGTTTTGGCCACCTCCCATCCAAGCCCACTCGGTGCTTATCGCGGCTTTAATGGATGTAGTCACTTCTCTCAAACCAACAACTTCCTTTCAGAACACAACATCACACCTATCAATTGGGCATAAAAAAAGCCCGTTTACGAGCTGTAAACGGGCTTTCAATATTGTTATTAACGCTGCAATTAAGCAGTTTGACCACCAGCAAGGCGATTCTTCACCTTATCAGTGATTGACTTATCTTCAGTCCCATTTGAAGAGGGTCCAGAATCATCAGAATCCTTAAATTCCTCAACTGAGTAGTAGGGGTCGTTGTAATAGTAATATGAACGATGTCCGGCGCTTCTCGGAGCCAAGGCATTGAGTACATAGCCTAACAAATTCGCATTCACATCTTTTAATTTTTCAGCAGCCATCTTCACATATTGACGACGACTCTTGCCAGCACGTGCAACCATGATCATGCCATCAGCACGTGATGAGAGGAGTGTCGCATCCGTTACTGATAAAACTGGCGGGCTGTCCAAGA
>JANQSK010000323.1 GCA_028284105.1 Anaerolineae bacterium | reverse complement strand
GGGTTTGGATGAGAACGCATCTGATGACGACATAGATGGTGAACGCATTGTGGAGATCGATTTCAACCTCCCAGATGAGGTGCGTGACATCGAAACGATAGAAGCGCTACTTGAAGAAAATCCAGACAGCCGCCCCCTCCAAATTGAATTAGCCGCTGCTTATGCTAGAGACGGCCGTTCTACCGAGGCACGTGACACCGTTGACGACATTTTGATTGGTAGTCGTCGAGCATCAGCCATTGTGACGCTGAGTGAAGAATTGCTTGCCAACAAAGGGTACGAGATGGCTGAATTAGTTTTAGAAGGTGGACATGAAAAGTTCCCTGAAGATCGTGATGTTCAACAGCTCCTTCTCATGACCTATCTTTTAAACGAAAAATCAGCCTCGGCTATTCAAAATTACCTCGACAGAATAGACCAGTTGGACCCTGCTAACACCACAATGGGCATCGGGCTAAGCTATTTAGCTATACAAGCTGGCGATTTAGAAGACGCTGTCGACATTTATGAATCCACGGCCGAAAATGGCGAATTTTTCCACTATGCTGAACTCCTCTATTTTGGTGGTCGTCTTTACCAAGCCACAGGTGATCCAGAAGTGGCTGAAGAACTGCTTGAAGAGGCAATAGAAAACTACCCCTCACCGTGGCTCGCTACCCTCATTGATGATGAACTAGTACAATTAGATAGTTAAGCTTGCACTATCATTTGTGCATAGCTTATTGCGATTTACTAAAAACTGATATTGAGGTACTCCACGAAGGTGCCTCATCAGACGTACAAAAACTATAATTGACAGTTGGAGAAAAATGCGTACCCCAATTATTGCTGGAAATTGGAAAATGAATCAGACGCCAGCCGATGCTGCTGCGTTTGTGAACGAAATTAAATCGGACCTTGATGCAATCACCGGTGTGGATAAAGTAGTTTGCCCCTCATTCATGGCTATCCCCGCGGTTTCAGAATTGTTAAGCGGAAGTTCCATCGGTGTCGGTGCTCAAAACATGTATTTTGAAGAAAGTGGGGCCTATACAGGGGAAGTTGCACCCAACATGATTACGCCCTTTTGTAACTATGTCATTTTAGGTCACTCAGAACGACGGGCTATCTTTGGTGAAACGGACGAGCTTGTCAATCAAAAGGTTCACACTGCGTTGGCACACAATCTCATGCCCATGATTTGCGTCGGTGAAAGTTTTGCTCAAAACGAAGCTAATGAAACACAAGCCTTCGTAAGCGCTCAGGTTAAAGCCGCTTTCAACGGTTTATCTGCTGAACAGGCCAAACAGTGCATCGTTGCCTACGAACCCATTTGGGCAATTGGCACAGGAAAATCAGCAACCGTTGAACAAGCGGGCAACATCATCAAGACCTCAGTACGCGACACAATTCAAGAAATTTATGATGAGTCTGTGGCTCAGGCCATTCGCATTCAATATGGTGGCAGTGTCAAAGAGCACAATATCGCTGACTATATGACCCATCCTGATATCGATGGCGCATTGGTAGGCGGTGCAAGTTTAAAACCGAGCTTTGTTCAACTTGTCCAAAATGCAGTGGTGGGCTAATTATTTCGTCGGATATCATTGGTTCATTATTCATTAGACTATAAGGGACAGATATGGATATCAATTTAATGCCATTTATTTGGGTCGCAGTTGCTATACCCATTTTGATGGTTTTACAACGGTGGATTCATGCTCATCTGCACGGCATTTCGCTCTTGCTCCTTGGCAAGCCAGAACGGGCCGTGTTGATGTATGCCATTATTTTGTTTCCAGGCGTGCTTCTCCACGAGCTCAGTCATTGGTTTTTTGCCACGATTTTAGGCGTCCGAACCGGCACATTTTCTTTGGTACCTCGTATGCAGGATGATGGCTCAATCCAATTGGGGTACGTCGAATATTTCAAAGGGCGTACGCTTGGTCCCATTCGAGAAAGCTTGATTGGGGGTGCGCCCCTCATTGTTGGAACGGCCGTTATTCTCCTTATCGGTCTGCGTGTGTTCAATGTCAACGATTTGGGCGTCGCCATTCAGTCCGGACGTATTGACCAGCTTTCCCTCGCAATGGGAACCCTTTTCCAAACAAACGACTTCCTTGTCTGGCTTTACCTGCTTTTTGCGATTGCAAACGGCATGCTGCCCAGTCGCTCAGATCGTAAAGCGTGGCCAGCTTTCATCACCATTATGGTTGTTGTTGGGTTGGTTTTATACCTCACCGGTTTTGCAACCATGCTTGCCGACGGCCTCGTACGCCCCGCCACAATCACCTTTGGTTACTTGGGACTTGCTTTTTCGATGGCGATTGGTGTTGATCTGTTGTTTATGATCATTTTGTCGCTCTTTGAAAATTTGGTAAGCCGCATCAAAGGAGTCTCGGTCGTGTATGGCAGCTCTGAAGCCCCTCCAGGAACCCAAAACGTTTCCGTCTAATTAATAAACTTGCATCACAAGGGGTTGATAAACCCCTTGTATAATCCCCTCATGTTTTCCATTTTGCTGACCGCATTTCAAGAAGCGCACACCATTGGGCAAGCGTTAGATGCTTTGCTGCCCCAGTTGCCTGATGATGCAGAACTGCTGGTCATCTGCCCTGATGCGGAAACAACGGCCGTTATTCACAGCTACCAACAACATCATCCCCAAATTCGCCACATTGCCGATCAACGAAAAGGCAAGCCGGCCGCGCTCAATTTAGGGCTTGCGGCTGCAAATCACGACCTCATTGTTTTTACAGATGGCGACATTTATGTGTCTTCCAATGCTCTAGAATCGTTGCTCGTACCATTTGAGGATCCACAGGTGGGTGCGGTGACGGGACGGCCGTTAAGCACCAGTCCGCGAAACAAGATGCTTGGGTACTGGTCACGTCTTTTGGTTGAAGGGGCGCACCAAGAACGCATGCGGCGGCATCAAAATAAAGAATTCTTGCTCTGCTCCGGTTATCTTTTTGCCTGTCGCAAATCACTCATTGACCAAGTTCCGGAAGATGCCTTGGCGGAAGACGCCGTTATTTCTCATCAGATTGCCCAAAAGGGATTTCAAATTCGCTACACCCCTGAGGCAGAAGTGTATGTCAAATATCCAAATAGCTATTCAGACTGGCTTCAGCAAAAAGTGCGGTCTGCCGGTGGGTATGCCCAATCGTACATACGCAACTCCCCATTTCGCATGCGGTCTGCTCGCTTAGAAGCAATAAGAGGCTCCCAAATCGCCCTTGGCTTTGCCAAATCACCAAAAGAGTTCTTGTGGACATTGCTTCTTTTTGCCGGACGACTTCATTTGTGGTTGTTAATTTTTTGGCGAGTAAGAGTGGAAAAACGGCCGTTAACTGAGCTATGGCAACCCGTTCAAAGCACGAAATAATCCTACAACTTCTGATTACAAACATAAATTCAAATGATAAACCCCAAAAGTATTCGGTGGATTAACCAGCAACTCAAAGAGCAGAACCTCACGCTCAACGCGCCAGCCAAACAGATCCATAAACGCGCTTGGTCGATGGTTACCCGTGTTCCTACAAATTCAGGCGATCTCTATTTCAAAGCAACTGAACCTGCCCTTCGATACGAGGTTCGATTAACGGCCGTTCTTTCTCAAATGGGCTTCCCCGTTCCTGACATTGTGGCAGTTGATGAAGCTGAAGGTTGGATATTGATGCACGATAGCGGTCAACCGCTGCGCTCGATCTTGCAAGAAACAAGAGATATTTCGCTTTGGGAAACGGCCGTTACTCAATATGCTCATATGCAGATTGAGCTTATCGACCATACCGAAACAATTCTTCAGACAGGCTTGTTTGATCGTCGCTTAGCCACGTTACCCAAGCAATACGAGACACTCCTACAAGATCGAAACGCCATGCTAATTGGCAAAGAAAATGGCTTAACGGAGTCTGCTTATCACAAGCTTATGGATGCCGTTCCAAGCTATACAATGATGTGCCAACAGTTAGGCAACTTTGGCATTCCTGAAACGCTACATCATGATGATTTCCACGACAACAACATTTTTGTCAAAGAGGATCAATTTACATTTGCCGATTGGGGGGAAGCTTGCCTTACACATCCTTTTTTCTCCATGATTATTGTGTTGCGCATAGCCGAATATATACTCAAATTAGCTAAAACGGATCACTCACTCACCCGATTGAAAGACGCCTATCTAAATCAGTGGCGTGATTTTGGAACGACGGCTCAGTTACAAGATGCCTTTGACCTCGCCCAAATTGTGGGAACCGTCAACAGAGCCTTAACGTGGCATACGATGCTTACCTTTATGGAAGAGGCAGAACGTGCTGAAGAAGCGGATTCCGTTCCGGGCTGGCTACAAGAATTTCTTGAATCTGCAAATGCCCGTTAAAATGAGTGTGATGGCAACGAGAGAACTCCCTTACCTAACAGATCCAACAGGTCGAACCCATGCGTTGAAAGCAAATGCCGTTTTGATTGGGCGTGCTGTTGAGAATGAAATTGTGGTGACCAGCAGGCGCGTCTCGCGTGAACACGCTCAGATTAGACGTGACGGTTGGCGCATCATTCTGGAAGACTTAGGGAGCACCAATGGCACCTTTTTTAACGGCGAGCGCCTCCAAACGGCCGTTCAGCTTCGGGACGGAGATCAAATAAAAATCGGGGACGTTCAATTTACGTTCCACGATCCAGATGTGACCCATCAAGATGAATTTCTACCCAGTTTAGAAATTGATGTGATCGCTGGAATCGTTCGCTTAAATCGTCAAGAATTGCCGCTCTCTCCCAAAGAGTTCACGCTATTGGCGTACTTAACTGACCGTGAAGGGACTGTTTGCTCTAAAGATGACATTGGAACGGCCGTTTGGCCTGAATATCAAGCAGGTGTGTACGATTATCAAATCGAAAACCTCATTCGCCGCCTTCGTTCCAAAATTGAACCCGATCCCTCAACCCCCAAACGCATCCTCACCATTCGTGGGCGTGGCTATAAATTCTTAAGCGCATAACTTTTATTGTCGCTTACTTCGACAAGCTCAGTGAGCTTGTCCCTCATTCGATAATTCTCATTTCAACCTAATTGATAGGAAACGGATAGGTAATGAATAGGTAAGCCCGAACCTAACACATTACGATGTTTGTATTGAACAGATACAAGCAACGGTGATTTTCTACACACCGTTTGGAGGTTGAAATGAATACAGCATCAATTAAAAAACAACAAAATCTTATGACACAAGGTCGGTTGGGCTTCACGCTCATAGCAGTTGGGGGCTTTGCTTTCATGGCCAATCAATTTGATCTTCATTTTCAAAATTGGTGGTCCCTTTTTATTTTCTTACCGGCCATCATGTTCCATTTTATCGCACTCAATGTCCGGAATCATGAAAACGGCCGTTATCCAGTAGGCAGTCGCTTTTTACACGGTATCAGCCTCGTCATTT
>JANQSK010000575.1 GCA_028284105.1 Anaerolineae bacterium | reverse complement strand
CTTCAAGCTATTCCCACACCAGAAGGTAGTGGCGTGCGACCACAAGATGCTCAGCAGCGATTTGTACCCAATGCTGGACTTGAAGCAACAAATGAAGAACGCCCTCCTACCATGTCGGTTCCGCTCTCTATCAATCCAGATGATCATTACCTCTTTATTCGCCCTATCCCATCAAGAAGCCGGAATTATGACCTAGAGTGGTATCCCTTTGGGAACGATGTTTTACGGGCTGATTTGGAGCCTTATCGTATCCACCACGGTCTTGATTTTCCTAATGATACAGGCACTCCCGTTCTCGCGGCGTCAAGTGGGACTGTCATTCATGCCGGCCCTTTGCCTAGCCCAAGAAATGGGGTGAACTATTACGGCAATACGGTGATTATTGAGCATGATTGGCAATGGAATGGTCAACAGATTTTTACGCTGTATGCTCATACGCTCGAGCTGTTTGTTGAAGTTGGAGATTCTGTCAATCAAGGGCAGTTGATTGCTGGGGTTGGTAGTTCGGGTGAAGTGAGCGGCCCTCACCTCCATTTTGAAGTGCGGGTTGGGCAAAATCTCTATGGGGATGCGCGTAACCCGATGCTGTGGATGGCTCCCTATGAAGGGATGGGAACGATAGCAGGTCGATTTGTTGATAGAAACGGCCGTTTTATTACAAGCGCCCCAGTACAAGTTAGACCCATCAATGTGCCAATTGCATCACGAACCCAACTCACCTATCACGAAGTTATTCAAAGTGACTCTGTTTGGAATGAAAATTTTGTTTTCGGGGATTTGCCTGCTGGGAAATATGAAGTGCTCCTGACAGGCATTGACAATATTCAATACCTGCGAGAATTAGAAGTCAAACCGGGACAAACATCATTTGTTGTGATTTCGACGAATTTTGAGTTTGTGCCAACACCAACCCCTGGCCCAACAGCAACGCCAGAGGTTGTCGAAGAAGAGGGTGAAGGTTAATTATCGAACGATGACCTTAACCATCGGACGTCGCCCTGTTTCAGCATAAAAGAAACGACTTAGAGAGTCTTCAATGCGATTATCAACCGCTTTTTGACTGTTGCCGTGATCCCGAACAACCTTCCGAATATTTTCTTCAGCTTCATCAATTAAATCAGGTGATTCAGCCAGATTGATAAACCCTTTGGTCACAAATTCTGGTTCACCGATGACATCCCCTCTCCCGTTTGTAGTGACAACGGCGAAGAAAAAGCCAGATTGGGAAAGCTTGTCTCGATCACGAACAATGCGCCAGCTAATATCACCGATGCCAGCCCCATCTACAAAGACGTAGCCTCCCTTCATGCGAGGTAAAATATCTAATGTATCCTCGGTTAATTCAAGAGGAGTCCCATTTTCAATAACCGCGATATTTTCATCAGGGAATCCTAGACCACGCGCTAAGACGCCGTGCTGCTTTAAATGCCGTAGTTCACCATGGATGGGCACCAAAAATTTGGGTTTTACTAAATTAATAAGCAGCTTCATCTCTTCTTGGCTTGCATGTCCGGAGACGTGCACATTGGCAATGTTTTCATAAAGAACATTTGCCCCTTGTCTGAACAGCTGATTGATTGTTCGATAGACAATCTCTTCATTTCCAGGAATAGCATGGGCAGAGAAGACAATGGTGTCCCCTTCTTTAACCTGTAAACGATTGTGACGACCACGAGCCAAGCGACCCATCACCGCGGTGGGTTCACCCTGAGAACCAGTTGCCATAATGGTGATTTGGTTATT
>JANQSK010000573.1 GCA_028284105.1 Anaerolineae bacterium | reverse complement strand
CGATGCTTCTGTATTCTTCGGTGGTGACCCAGCTAGCCCTGACACCTACGGCAAGTTCTATGCAGATGTTGAAATGTATACCAGTAGCGCTAGCGGTTTGGATTTCCAATCTTACTTAGGTAACTGGACTTCTTCACAAGTATCTGGTCCTGACAACAACTTCTTGGGTAGTAATGTTGCTCGTTGGACAAATGATGATTTTGACGCACTCCATGCCGAATTGACCACAACCGGTGATCAAGCTCGACGTGCAGAAATTGTCAAAGAATTGAATGATCTAATCATTCAAGATGGCGGTATGATTCCGCTTATCTATCGCGGTAGCGTTTCTGCTCACGCAAACACCTTATTGGGTGTTCGCATGAATCCTTGGGATTCTGAATTATGGAATGTAGCTGACTGGACACGCGCCGGTAACTAATATATACAATTAGTTAATGACCCTAAGGGCCAGGAGTTATAGCTTCACCCTTAGGGTCTATTTATTACTTAGGTGAACGGAAATAAAAAAATTTCAACTTATAAGCACTGCTATTAAGTTTCCATTCCCTAAGGAAACGGAAAGCTTTAGCCCAAATCTATTTCAAGCGAAGACTTTCCGTTTACCTAACCTAAACAGGTAATCATATGGCCCGATTCATCATTAGACGAGTATTACTCGCCATACCCACGCTTATATTTATTAGCTTTATCATATTTGCTATTTTAGATTTGGCTCCCAACGATCCAACTGGCAGTTTGCCCTTAACTGTACCCCCTGAAGTCAGGGAACAAATCCGTGAATCTTTGGGCTTTAATGATCCATTTGTAATCCGCTATTTTAAATGGCTTCGGCAATTTTTTATTTTTGAACCATTAAACGCACTTGAATCCGCAACAGGCATTGTGATCGGAGACAGTGCAGGCCGTACTCGCATCGTCTCTTGGCAAACAAGAGGGCCTGTTGTTGATATTATTATTGAACGTGTTCCACAAACATTATGGGTTTTGGGTACATCGTTCATTTTAGGCATTTTAATTGCTGTACCAGTAGGTGTTATTTCTGCTTACAAACAATATTCCCTTTTTGACCAAATTGGGACTTTTGTTTCGATGGTGGGATATTCAATCCCTACTTTTTTCCTTGGACTGTTGATGATTATTGTGTTTAGTGTGCAATTAGGTTGGTTCCCATCCTTCTATGACACAACGCACAAAGTGACAGATTGGCCAAGTTTTGTTGTCCAAGTGAGGCAAATGATTATGCCCATTGCAGTTTTGGCTTTATTTAATGCTTCCAGCCTGAGCCGCTTTACTCGCTCAGCCGTTTTAGACAACTTAAATTTAGATTATGTTCGAACCGCTCGCTCAAAAGGGGTTCGTGAAAATATCGTACTACTTATTCATGTACTGCGAAACAGTTTGATTCCGGTAGTCACGCTTATTGCGATTCAAATTCCAGGTGTTTTTGCAGGGGCTGTCATCACGGAGCAAATTTTCCGAGTGAATGGTCTGGGGCAACTCCTGATTACTTCAATTCAAGGGGCTGATATTCCAACAGTCCAAACATTAACTTTTATTTTCGCTTTTCTGATTGTTATGTTTAATTTAGTGGCTGACATCGTTTATGGTGTTCTTGATCCTCGTATTCGCTACGATTAAGATTTGAAAGCAAACAGCTAATCATTTAGGAATTTTCGTATGACAACAGTAACACCTGACCAAACTATGAGCTCTGAAGTAGATAATACTGAATATCGCTCGTTATGGGTTGATGTTTGGACTCAATTTCGCAAGCATAAAGGTGCCATGGCAGGGATTGCCATTCTTGGTGCTATTATTTTGATTGTTATGGTTGGCCCATTGATTTACACAGTTGATCCCGGCTTTTTAGATATTACTGCAACCAATCAAGGCCCCTCTTTAGCTCATCCATTAGGAACTGACAACTTAGGTCGTGACATGTTGGCACAAGTGATGGCCGGTGGACGGATTTCATTGGCTGTAGGGATTACAGCCATGTTTATCTCTTTGACGCTTGGTGTATCCATTGGTATTTCGGCAGGGTATTTCCCGCTCTTCGATGGTCCATTGATGCGATTAACCGATTTATTCTTTTCACTTCCTGTGCTTCCCCTACTCCTTGTCATTACACTCCTATTCCGAGATGTATTAAGAACGGCTTTTGGACCAGAGCGAGGCATCTTTTTGTTGATTGTTTCGGTAATTGGAGCGACAAGCTGGATGCAAACAGCGCGTGTTGTACGGGGTGAGGTTTTGGCTGTCAAAGAGCAAGAGTTTGTCACGGCCGCGACGAGTATTGGCACACGGCCGTTTCGCATCATTGTCCGTCATATTTTCCCCAACGTCCTGAGTCCTGTGATGGTAGCAGCAGCCTTAGGTATCGCCTCGGCAATCATTACCGAATCTGCCCTCTCCTTCCTTGGTCTAGGGTTCCCATCCGACTTCCCCACATGGGGTCGACTCCTATTTGACGGTAAAGATTTCATTGCACTTACCCCTACACGGGTATTATGGCCAGGTATGGCAATCTCCTTAACCGTTCTTTGCGTCAACTTCATCGGTGATGGGCTTCGTGATGCACTCGACCCTCGACTCCGTGGACGATAACGCTTCTTTTGAGTGGTGAATAGGACACTAACAACAATTTTAGCTTGGCTAGGATTAGCCTTATTAACAGGCATTGTAGCTATTCAACTTTATGGTTTTATCATAAGTGGTGGCTGGGCATTGACACAAAATGAGGCGTTTCAACGGTTTGGTTGGAACTCCTATACAATTGGTCTCATTAGCCGGTTTGCGGTATTGGTGGCCGGCATATTTTGGATATTTTGCCTCTCCATCATTGAACCATTAATCCGTCGCTGGCAAAAAGAAGAACAACTCAAACAAAGATTAGTAAGAACAGCTGGCTATCTCTTATTGTCAGCTGTTTTGCTGTATGGATTTAGTTTTTTAGTCAATTTGGGATAAGAGGAGATTTGTTGATTGGGACAGTTAATGATTATCAAACATCATTTTCCCAAGATTCAAATCTAAAACGAGAAGATGATGATTACAGATGTTGTGCAATTAACGGAAAAGTTTATTTCAATACCGACGGTCACGTCATTAACAAACATGCCAATTATTGAGCTGGTTCAAGAAATGCTTGAAGCGGCAAATTGGGAAATTGAGAGAACCGATTACACCGATCGACATGGGGTTCTAAAAGGAAATATTGTTGCCAAAATTGGCCCTGGTGAGGGAGGGCTTGCTTTTTGCTCGCATGTCGACACGGTACCTGGACAGGAGCAAGATTGGCCGGCTTTCAACCCTGAAATTCGGGATGGAAAATTATACGGCCGTGGCAGTTGCGACATGAAAGGGCCTTTTGCAGCAACCATGGTTGCTGCATTATCAATCGATCCCAGCAGCTTAAAGAAACCTATGTACATGGTAGTTACCGCCGATGAAGAATGGGGGCTAGAGGGTGCTAAATATCTTGCCCAACATTCTGCAATGCTAAAAAACGACCAAATTCGATATGGCGTCATTGCAGAACCAACTGAAATGATCCCCGTTTATTCGCACAAAGGTTTTTGCTCAATTAATGTGATGGCAAAAGGGAAAGCCGCCCATTCAAGCACAGGACTTGGTGAGTCAGCACTGATGAAGGCAACTCCGTTTATGAACGATCTTGTTGAAATAGATAGGATTATTCAGGAAGATAGTAGTTATCAAAATTCTCTCTACACACCTCCCCACCACACTATCAACTTTGTAGTTGATACCGGGGAAGCAGCAACAAACGTTACAGCACCATTTGCAAATGTAAAAATATCAGCTCGTGGCATGCCAGATGCACGAACGGATGATGTCGTCAAAATGATTATTGATAAAGCAGAAGGGTATGGGTTTGAGGTTAATTTGGATATTGTTGAACCACTCTTTACCTCACAAACATCTGATCTTATTCAAAGCTGCATTGAACTCACAAACGCACAGCCTGAAACAGTCGCGTATGGCACCGATGGAAACTATTTGATGGAAGTCATCGATGATATGGTTGTTCTTGGGCCAGGAAGTATCGATGTAGCCCACACTGTTGGCGAATTCGTTCCTGTCAATGAGCTCCATCAAGCAGTTGATGTTTACACCAAATTAATTCATAAATTCTGTCAGTAATCACTTTAAAATCCAATGGGATTTAGAAACCTTTTGGGCTCAAAACAAAACAGAGGACACACATGCTAGAACGAGCAAAGGCTTTACAGGAAAAATTAAGCGAGTTAAGAAGAACGATACATATGAATCCTGAATTGAGTTTTCAGGAATACGAAACGGCCGCTTTGGTTGCCAAAACAATGGGTGAATTGGGCATTGAATGTCAAACAGGCGTCGGCAAGACGGGTGTGGTGGCTCGCCTGGGCAATGGTGAAGGCCCGAAAATCGGAATACGTGCCGATATGGATGCGCTACCCATATTAGAGGCCAACGATGTTGCCTATAAATCTCAAAAACCCGGCGTAATGCACGCCTGTGGTCATGATGCACACACAACAATGCTGATGGGCGCAGCAATGCTCCTTAAAGATGAAGAATTCAACGGAGAAATCAGACTCTTATTCCAACCCTCAGAAGAAAACAGCGACGAGGAAGGCGTCAGTGGTGCGCCCCGAATGATCGAGGATGGTGCTATTGATGAACTCGATGCCGTCATCTCTTTGCATGTTGATGGGAAAATTGATGCTGGCAAAGTTAGCGTTTCAGATGGATTTATATTAAGCAGCGCTGATACAGTCTATGCAAAAATCATTGGCAAAGGGGGGCACGGCGCTATGCCAGACAAGGCTCGTGATCCTATCTTTATGCTTGCCCCAGTCCTGACGGCAATCCACGGCATTGTGTCGCGTTGGGTTAATCCTGTACAACCTGCTGTCATCACAGTAGGTCGATTAGAAGCCGGCACAGCCTCAAATGTGATTCCAAACGAAGTCGAACTCGACATCACGGTTCGTAGCATTGATGATGACGTCCGTGAGCAACTCCTTGTTGAAATCGAACAGGCACTTTCCGTTGCAAAAGCGATGGGAGGCGATTATGAAATGCAAGTTCGGCGTGGGTATCCCGCTTTATTTAACAGCAGCACGGTTGCTGGTTGGGTTAGGAATACGGCCGTTGAGCTTTTGGGGTCAGAGAATGTCATCGATAAGGGACTTGTGATGGCGTCAGAAGATTTCAGCTATATGTCCCGAGCCAGTCAAGGTGCAATGATGATTTTAGGAACCAAGCAACCAGATGGCCCGGCTCGTCATGTTCATCATCCTGAATTTGACATTGATGAATCCGCCATGCCCATTGGGGCAGCCATAATGGCTGAGACAGCCCTTCGGTTTGTGAATGGAAACTACCAATAGTTGATGCAAGAGGATTTCGAAAACGGCCGTTTAGCCACCGATACCTTCTATCTCAGAAATTGGGTCACAGAAGATGCAGAGTGGTATGTTAAATCGAGGGATGATCTCATCTTCAAATGGACCACGGAATCTCCTCATCTAACTGTTCAAGAAACAATCGAAGCCATCAAGGCCGTTAATGAGAATCCCTTTGTGTTCAGCTATGCCATTGCCGAATTATCTAGTTATCAATTGCTAGGAAATATTTCGATAGTCATTGATGAGCATAATCCAAATGAGGGTGAAATCATGTATTGGCTAGCAAAAAACGGCCGTGGTAAGAATATTGCAAATCAAGCGGTACGTTTATTGAGTGACCTAATGGTGCAAAGTCATCAATTAACACGCATTGCATTAAAAACAGATGCTCACAATATTGCATCCCAAAAGGTAGCCATCCGCGCTGGATTCAAACAAACATCACATTCAGAATCAAAAGATATTTTTTGT
>JANQSK010000563.1 GCA_028284105.1 Anaerolineae bacterium | reverse complement strand
CGCGAGGTCATCTGGGTTGTCTTCAACTAGTAAAATAAGGTCTTTTTTGTCCATAACAATTTCTCTTAATTCGATAATGTAAAGTAAAAAGTTGCACCGTTTCCTGGTTCACCATATGCCCAAACTCGCCCGCCGTGACGATTGATGATTCTTTGGACAGTCGCTAAACCAATTCCATTTCCTTCAAACTCATTCATTGAGTGGAGCCTTTGAAAAGCCCCAAATAATTTATCTACATAATCCATGGAAAAACCGTCACCATTGTCTTTTACGAAATAAACTTCTTCGCCTTCATGCTGCTCGATTCCGAATTCGATTTTGGCATTAGGTTTCTTTTGAGTGAACTTCCATGCATTGCTAAGTAGATTTTCTAAGATAACTCGAAGTAATCTGGAGTCACCGTAAGCCACAACTCCTTCTCTGATTTTTATATCGATTTTTCTTTGATTTTTTGCCTCTTTAAGACTATCAACGATTGAATGGGCAATCTCCGAAAGATCAATTGTTTCTTTGTGAAGATTGCTTCTTGTCACACGTGAGAGGTCTAAAAGATCATCAATAAGTTGTGCCATTCTTTGACTAGCAGCTCTTACTCTTTCAAGATAATCCTTTCCGTCATCATCAAGTTCATCATGATAATCTTCGAGTAGGGCCTGACTAAACCCATCAATGCTTCGCAAGGGGGCTCTTAAATCATGGGATACAGAGTAACTAAATGCTTCTAGCTCTTTGTTTAAGGCATTAGATTGATTGAGCTTTTCTTCTAGAGCTTCTTTGGCTGATTGGGCCTCTTCATGTAAATAAGCCGCAATAATTGCGGTTAATATCAACCATGAAGAGCGCAAGAAGAAGGCCGCTCCTAAAAATTGCCTATAGAAAAGCCCTTCAATAACGTCAGAAAACACGAATAGCATTGCCATTACTAATACTGGTCCATACCCATACCTCATGGCGGCGGAAACAGTAACTGTATAAACAATGAAATAAAACGGGGATTCAAATCCTCCTGCAACAATAATCATTGCGATATTGAGTAATGCATCCAAAACAATCACAAGATAGCCGCTTATGAGCATCTTTGACCTTTTTGCCAGCATATATTGGAGGAATAGGTTGTAGATAAAAGCAATGCCTAAAACGATATAAGCCCCAATTAGTTGATTTGGGCTAAGGTTAAATAAGAATAAGCCGGGCGCAATAATGACAATTCCTAACCATCGAATCATCACAAAACGCCATTCTAATTTCAATGTTTGTGAGAGTAGGTGTGGCCCTTCCCAAGAATAAGTTAACCAAGATATCAACTTTTTGAGTTTGCTTTCACCTTGTGACCCTTCTGGATCGTTGACATCAACATCAGGGTTTAGAGCTTCAATGCTACTTAACTTCATGATTGACCCCGTTTAAATGTTCTTCTGTCGATATTTTTTTATATGCTTCAAGTGCGGCTGCAATGACTGCTTGTACAATCAAGGCAGGTCTATACAAGCATTTATCAATCCATAGTGGCGGGAAGAGGTCCGCACTTGAGCCAACTGGCGCCTCTTTTAATTTTGTTTGAAGATAGTAGACGGCTTTCTCGCAGCTTCGACGATCCTCACTGGAAAGTGGGGTGGGGGTGCTTGCAGCGAGCGCCAATAATGCATAGGCCGTTTCTTCAAGTGTTGGCTGGTTGTAGAAGCCCCATGAACCATCTTGATTTTGTGTATTACGAATCCACTCTCTCGATTGTTCAATTAACGGCCGCATCCTAAATGCCATCCTTGAATCAAGCTCTGTCAAGATACATAATGCATGAGCAGTGGCGTAATATGGTGAAATATGCCATTTATCAATCCAGTAAAGGCCGTCAATTTGCTGGCTTGCTAAATAATCAAGTAATCGTGTTATCGTTCGTTGTCCGCCAGGATAACCAGGGACACGTAACAATGCATGAAGGACATGCAGGCTTACACCAACTGATGAATGACGCTCATATTGAAAACTAGCAAAGTGTCCGTCTGGGGTTGCATAATATTCTAAAATCTTTGGGTCGGGTGATTGACCCAATTCATGAAGGAACAAAAGCGCAACGGCCGTATCATCTGCATCAGGAATTGGAAATGATGGGGATAAACTGACTCCACCGTTATTTAGTGCATTCTTGAGCATCATTGTTTGTTGTTCATTTAATAGTGAGGAAACGGGTACGCCAGCTAAATATAAATGATAGGCTGACCAAAGAAGCTCATAATTTTCGCATGGATACAGGACTGGTACCTTTGCGCCGCCGCTTTGATCCATGCAGTCATGCAAATAGGAAAGCGCCTTTGGATCTTTTGTTTGAGAATAATAAAAGGCAGTGGCTGCAGGCGAATTTCCTATAGAGCCATTGATACCCTGAGCTGCTCGCAGGCCTGACACATCTGCTTGTTCACCCAGAAATTCTAGTGAATGGACGATAGTGACTCGAGGCGAGTACAAGGCTCCTGCTGGAATCAGCTTCATTTTTTCTGCCCGTTGAGAAGTGTAAATGTCTAAATTGGGGGGAACGGGTATTCCCAAATTCTGTGCTCTTTTAACCATGGTTGGTAAAAGCAATTCAAAAGCAACAAGCTCAGTGGGTTCGTTAGACAGGAGGTGGCCATGTTGCCAGAGATAGCGAATTCCTGCTTTTAAATTATTTGCAACATGTTCACTGGCACAAAACTGTTTAATTGGAACAAGCGCGGCTAATGTGCACAGAATGCGATCATGCTCGTACTGGATTTTTCCACCCCAACTTCCATCACTTGATTGATTCTCCAACAACCATTGCAACGCTGATGGAAACATTGGGAGTCTCAAATCATCTTCTGATGGAATGCTGGCCAGCCACGCCGTATCATACGCAGTTGGCGCAATTCCGGGGCGAGCCTGAGGATTATTCAAAAGTTTGATTAAATCTTTTGCTGAAAATCCATCTATCTTCTGCTTAATTTTGATAGATTTGGGACTGTTTGGATCTGGAAATTGAAGCAATCCAGTCCCCTTTGTTATGGTGAAGGGTGGGTCAAATAAGCTTGAAAAATCATTCCCAACACTTTCTTTCGTTTTGTAAATGCTCATAGGTCACTCTATTTTTTGTACGCTGGATTTGATCTCTGATGGAAAATAGAAGTCTTGAACCATCGTGTGGAAATCGTGCTGCATATAAAATTCACAAACAAATTCAGCGATATTTTCAATGGCTTGTTCAGGGAAACCTGTGGTTGTTCTTATTTCTGCTTTGATAGCTTTTAATTTCTTCAAATTTTGATTGATCAAGTCAATTAAATGATTTTGTGATTTTTTTAGGGCAATTTCATAATCAAGTTCACGAAATAAATGGTTATTCCAAATGGTTAAAGCGTTGATACCACCTTCTCGCACTTCTTTTTCGTAGCTTTGCCAATCATTTGCTAATCGAATGCAAGTAGATGCCAGTTTTCCCATTTCTTGGAGAATAATTTTTTCTGGGACTGCAGATGGGTCGCCCAGGGTAATTAAAACTGTCCATATATGTGGTGGTCCACCGACACTGTATAAGCCATTTTCTAGATATTCCTTGATGCTTGGAAGCTTTCTAGAAGAGTGAAATTCATCGCGCCATTGATTTTCCATAGTCATGCCTCGTATCATTCGACACAAAGCTTCAGTCCAATCATTTTCTAGTTCTTTGAATAACGGATATTGTTGCAATTCGGTTCTAATCTGATGAATCATCCCGCCTAATTCATCAGATGGGGTGGGGGAGTTGTGCCCTTTGATAATAGATTGGTAAGTCTCTGCGTGAATTTTTAACTCTTCATCCGCTAATTTGGACTCATCAATAAAGTCGTCTATTGCAAAAATCCATAAATTTGTGCACGCACTGATAAAAACTGCATCAAGATCGTTTACTGGATGAGTAGAGGATAGCGTCAGGGCTAAAGGCATGATTCGTTCTGGGCGCACCAATTTGTAGTCCATTGCCCAGTTTTGCAATCTGTCAGCGGTAATTTGACAGTGTTCAAAGACCTGCGTTTTTTCTATTTGTTTTTTTTCTTCCAAAAAGCAGTTCTCAAACAGGGTGATGGGTATTGCTTTTTGTTTTTTTCTTTGTAAATGCATTGGTGGCTCCCAGCATTAAATTTCCCTTTTAATAAAATATCACTCTGTTTATCACAGGTAAATGCCCAAAAGATACTAGAGAGTAAAAAGAGGGGTGTTGCAACCCCTTCATACTTAAATTAACTATAAATCCGACAAGTATGTACTCCTTCAACTCTCACAACTAATCTGAGGGATACGTACACAAATCAATGCGCTCAAGGCGCTTAAAGGTGTTACTATCATGAATACCCCTAAAAAAGCCTCTTTTCGTTGGAAAAATCGTGATTCCTTTGTCTCTCTATTCGCTGATAAGTTAGTTAGTAATTGGTTTCTGCGTCATCCTACACAGCCCTTCACACTTGCTCCCCAAGTTTCCACAATCTACCACGCCTTTATCACCGATTATTCTTATAATGCGGGGATGGCTTCGCGTCGTACTTTCTACAATTTCTTAATCGATGGTTTGGAATTAGCCGTTTCAATCATGAAGAAATACCCAAAAACACAATCAGTTATCACCTTTATTTCTCTGGCCAATAAGATGATTATTGCAGCTAGAAAATGTAATAGGGGGTAGCTGTGCCTTTTGTAATTTCCATCGTTATTTTACTCTGCTTAATAGTCTTTATCTGGTTTTTAGTCGAGCTAGTTATTGATATTCGAGAACTCTCACACCTTCACTCTCGAATTGATATGTATGTAAAAGGTGCTAAAAAAAATGTACAAATCACACATTAAAAAGCGTATTCGCTCTTTTCTACTCGTTTCTCTTAGGGACTTAAAATTACTCAAACCTGCTGATGCAATAGACGTATTGATTGAGTTCCTCTCCCGTGTTGATCATGGTCTTGGGCATGAAGTTTTGATGGCTCTATCTGACCGTATTCGTGACCGTACAATGTATGGTGATTGGGAGGATAAGGGATTAGCTTATAAATGTACATCTGTATTTAATGCTGAGGGATTTAGATATGCCATTATTCCAGATGTAAGAGCTAATGATAGAACTTATTACTATCTGCAAACCCCAAGAGGAAAAGGGTTTCTCTCAAAAAAATATTACATCGGTACAACCGTTTCAAAAGAAAGATTAAACGAACTGCACCAAAAATATATCCGTGATATGGCTAAGGCTTCCAATCTGCTTTCAGATGGGGGTTCCGATGATCACTGACATTAATTGGTTCGAATTGCTTGGATTAATTGCCTTTCTGGCTCTTTTTCTTATTCCTGTTGCTCTTTGGGTTATTCGGGTATTGATTGAGGATGTCTATAAGCTATGATGCCTCTAGAATGCTTCGTATAGCTATGAAGATCGCAGGTGGAAAATAAGGGTTGTTTATCTTCAACCACCTCTGGGGGGAGGTGCTTGTTACTCCTGACCTATAAAACATTACAAGGGAATAAAATGACGATAGCGCAGGACTCTCACCTCCCACGCTATCTTTGCCATTAAAGG
>JANQSK010000553.1 GCA_028284105.1 Anaerolineae bacterium | reverse complement strand
CCTATTTGAGCTTTTGTTCTCCTGAAAGTAATTTTCATTTTACCCTTGAGTATTCAAAATATTTGTTGAAAATTACTTAGAAATAAGCTTCGGAACCTCAAGGAAACGAAGTTAATAGCCGTCGCTTTATTTAAAGTAAGAACCTCGTTTCACTTAAGCGGGGCCAGATTCAACCATAAAGGTCATCCCAGCATTGCGAAGGCGATGTACAAGCGTCATCCCCATTGCTGAGGCAGGCGTGAGAATGCCTCCCCCAGATGTTTGTTCATCTAAAGCAAGACACAAAGCTGATTCCCCAAGCATTTTAGCCGTTTCACCATAGCCGGGATCTTTTTGGCCAACCACAACGCCTTCAACTTTTATTTGAGGTTCGCTTCCTTGAGCCGGAATAAAGCCTAAGAGCTTGGTTTTGAAGTAACCACTTTCCCGCTTTTCTTCAGATGGACCTTCGCCGGGTTTTGGCAACACGGCCGTTTCTAATACCCGGCGAGTAGGGCCAATAGCGGCTAATATTTGAAACAGCCCAAAACCGGTGCTGAAGGCGTGAGCCCCAATGCGGCCTGTGACGCCCCCAGGAATACGCATCGTTTCACTATATTTAAAATCTTTACCCCAAGGATTGCCAAGGAGATGGTTTGAACGTCGTACAATGCGAGTGTTGATCCCTGCCATCATGAATGGTCCAGTCCAGAAGCCAAAGTCTTCATCATAGCGACCGCGCGTTTGGTCCGTTTGAGACCAATCTGGCTTTTTACCAGGAACAAGATTGTATGGATTGGCTAGCATTTTGCGGAACTCTTTATCTTTCCCAGCTTCTTTGACAATTTCAAGGAGGCTGGCGATGGTGCCACCGCTAATACCACCACTAGCAGAGTACATGGCAAATTTAACGGTATCACAGGGACGGCCGTATTCCGCCAGCGCATGCTCTTGAACCATTAAGTTTCCCAAATCAGATGGAATCGAATCAAAGGCACAACAGTGAACAATACGAGCGCCCGTTTCTTGTGCTTTGTCATGGAGTGTCTCGACATTTTTCCGAATCCATGGCACTTCCCCCGTTAAGTCGCAATAGTTAATGCCTTGCTCGACGCAGATTTCAACGAGCAAATCGCCATATTTTGCGTAAGGGCCGACGGTTGTACACAATACTTTTGTTTGGGAGACGATGGCTTCGAGTGAGGCTTTATCATGGCTATCCCCTACTAATATAGGTAGGTCACTTAATGATGCATTGATTGTAGCCAGTTTGCGTTGGACGGTTTCTAATTTTTGCTGAGAGCGACCGGCAATGGCCCATTTAACGGCCGTGTCTGCATGCTTCGCCAAATATTCCGCAACCAATTGCCCAGTAAATCCAGTGGCGCCCCACAAAACAACATCAAACTTCTTTTCCATGCCAACAGTCTCCTAAAAAATCACGTTTCTTCTCAAGTATACCCCTATCTCTCGACCCCTGAAACCTACTAGTTGTTACCTCTAAGAAACCCTTTGTGACTATTCTGAAAATCCGGTTTCTAATATTCAACTAAGAAATCATATAGTACTGTAGTATAATTTTTTTAGGAAGATCAGGTTCTTTTTTTCTAATTTGGAGGACAATTTATGACTGGACGCATTATTCAAGGGACACTCCTGGGAGTTGTTCTTGCGCTTGTGTTCAATGGGCTTGTTTATGCATATGGGCAATCTCGTGGCGTGAGCTTTTTGGTGCAACAGGGAGCTGGAGCTGAACCTATGGCTGTCTCATTTCTGATGGTCGCAATTATGGGTTCTATTTTAATCATTCTTGGTGCAATTTTATTGTGGGCATTAAGCCGATTCACTGACAATCCGTTGATGGTCTTTTTGTGGATTGCTGCAATCGTCTTGCTAATTTCGCTGATTGGTCCATACCAAATGGCGTTAGGTATAGGCTCATTTTTCTCACTTGGCTTGATTCACGTTATTACTGCCATAGCCGGTATTCTCGGTCTCGCCATCTTTTTTCAACGATGCGAAGAGTGTGTTAAGCAGTAAAACTTTTGATACTTGAGGAGAGACGGAGTATTTCCTTGCGCTAATCTCCAATCTCAAATCCCCAATTACTGGTATAGATAATTTCTAATTTATAAAACTGGAGTTTTAAATGTTTCCTTGGGAAGTTTTTGTTATAGGTTTGATTGTTGGTTGGTTAATCGAACTAGCAATTGATGTCTTTTACTGGCGCAAACGCCGTTTGTGCCCAGATGATAATGTCATTCACATTCAAGGTGAATTGGACAAAGCGCTGGCAGCCAATGGTCGTCTTCAAGCTGATTTAAACGGCCGTGACGCCAAAATTGTTGAACTTGAAGGCAAATTGAACAAATGGCGCGGTGAGCTTGATGGGCTTAATGAAGGGTCAAAAGGTTGGGGCTTTGGGTCAATCTTCCCTAATGGCGACTTGTCGTTAGGTGCTTTCCTTTCTGGAATACGAGATCGTTTTACCCAGTTCCAAGCTGATTTGGATGGTAAGGATGCTGAAATTGGTGAACTCAATGTCAACCTCAATAGCAAAGATGTCCAACTCGGCGACCTTCAAGCTAACCTCGATGCGAAAGATGTTGAGCTTGGCAATGTGCGTGCGGAACTTGATGGCTTAGATAAAGAAGCGAATCGTCTGGGATTAGGTTCGCTATTTGCTGGCGGTGGCTTAGCAATTGGTGGTTTCCTTTCTAATTTACGCAATCGCTTTGATAAAGATGAGGAAGTGGAAGCCTCTGCTAACGCTGAATTTGAAGGAACGATTGTGGCCCTCCGTGGCGATTTGGAAACAAAAGATGCTCGCATCGGTGAATTAGAAGCTGAGCTAGAAGGCTGTAATGTCAAGATGGGTAAGTTAGAAGCCGAACTCGGGGAACTAGATGCTGAAATGGAAGGTCTGGGTCTCGGCAAAGTGTCTGCTGCTGGTGGCGGCTTGGCGCTTGGTGGTTTCTTGGAAAACTTACGCAATCGCTTTAAAGGAGATGCCGACGCTAAGGTTGACGTTGAGGGACAATTGGTTGCTCTCCGTGGCGATTTGGAAACGAAAGATGCCCGCATTGGTGAATTGGAAGCTGAACTTGAAGGCTGCAGTATCAAAATGGGCAAGTTGGAAGCTGAACTTGGTGAACTTGACGCCGAAATGGAAGGCTTAGGGCTTGGCAAAGTAACAGCAGCTGGCGGTGGCGGCTTAGCACTTGGTGGATTCTTGGCCAACTTACGCAACCGTTTTGATGGCGGAGATGCAAATGCTGAGCTTGAAGGACAGATTGTTTCGCTCCAAGGTGATTTAGAAACGAAAGATGCCCGCATTGGTGAATTGGAAGCTGAACTTGAAGGCTGCAGTGTCAAGATGGGCAAGTTGGAAGCTGAACTTGGTGAGCTTGATGCCGAAATGGAAGGCTTGGGTCTTGGTAAAGTAACGGCAGCCGGTGGTGGCTTAGCCTTGGGTGGATTCTTAACCAACTTACGTAGTCGTTTTGATGGGGATGCAGATGCAAACGGCCGTATTTCTGACTTAGAAGCACAACTTGATATTTGCCAAAGCAGCCTTGCAGAAATGCGTGCTCGTGACGTTGAATACATGGGGCCTCGCGGGTTGAGTATGGTTTGGGGGCTTAACTCAGACGCCAGCGACAAACTCGAAGATCAAGGCATTTATACCTACAGCCAACTCGGTGCAACCGCCGCGGCTGATGTTGATGATGCCCTTTCGCTTTCCCAAAAATATTACCCTGACATGAGCAATCCTGAAATTCATGGCTCGTGGGTTGAACAATCCCGTTTTGCTGCGGGTGGTGATTGGGACGGACTCTTTGCTTACCAACAAAGCAACTTTGCAGTTGCCTCACTCAAGGACGATCTCAAGAAAATGTGGGGTATTGGTCCAAAGGTTGAAGAAGTTTTAAATAGCAAAGGTATTTTCCTCTGGTCGCAATTGGCATCCGTTCCAGCCGAACGCATTACAGATATTTTACGAGATGCAGGTAGTCGCTTTAGCATGTCAACAGGCAAGCTCCATGAGTCTTGGCCAAAACAAGCCCGTCTTGCCGATCAAGGAAAATGGGACGAATTTGAAGAATTAACCGACAAATTGAGCTGGACAAATGTGAACTAGGATTGTGATGCGTGGCATTCAAAATGTCACCCACAAACCGAATCATTTTTCCAAATCAAAAGGATAAATCATGTTTGAAGATCCACGACTATCTACAAATTATGTAGATGCGGCAGCAATCCGTCGGTATAATTTTTTCAAAGGCGCTGTTCTCGTATTTCTTGCTGCACTTCTACTTAGTTTCTTTGGGTTTCAAGGTCGTTACCAAAACCCGACGATTACAGCCCCAACCGGTATTTTAGCCCCCGGGGTTGCAACTTTGGCTGGCACAGGACTGCCTGGTGCCACGATCGACCTACGCTTAAATGGCGACTCTGTTGGCGAGACAACAGTTGGGGCTGATGGCACTTGGTCATTGGACACGGCCGATTTAGACGCCGGAGGATATCAATTTAGTGCCGTTGAATTTGATGCAGATGGTATCGAGCGCGGTTCGTCTGCACTATTCCCGCTTACAGTTGAAGGCATCGAGGTTGAACCACCGGTGGTTGATTTTGATGTGCCAACGTTGAATTTGCCTTCAGGTTCGATAGACCCCGATGCGATTACATTAGATGGCACAGGCACACCAGGTAGCACCATTGAAATTTTCCAAAATGGTGTTTCTGTTGGCACGACAACCGTTGGAGATGATGGCACCTGGTCATTCACCGCTATGGCAGATGGTTATT
>JANQSK010000533.1 GCA_028284105.1 Anaerolineae bacterium | reverse complement strand
ATTACAACTGCGCTGGAATTGGTCCGAAAATTTTGGCCGGGGTTCGTTAAGCGCAATTCGCTTGACGCGCACAAGGGAGGTCAGTGGTGTCTGGGGCATTGTAGGGGGATTTTTGATGATGGCTGCAATGAGATTACGAACTTCCTCGGGCTCAATCGGTAGATTGGTGCCATATTGGCAGGCAGGCAAAATATAGTAATGCCCTTGAATGATTAAACCGATCTTCGCATCTTCAATGGAAACCGGTACCCTTTCTTCGCCAAATTGTGTTGGGTTAAGGTAAGCAAGGATATTAAGCTGATTTTGATATGCTTCTAGCTCTTTTTCTTTGGCGTCTTCAACTGCTTTTTCCCAGTCTCTTAGGGTTGGTTCAGGCAATTCATTGAGCACAGTCGATAAAAACTGATCGAACCGTTCTGACCGGAATTCAGGATAATCATGCTGCTGAGGATTTTCACCCAGTATCGTAAACGGCCGTTGTCGTTCCCAACGCTGGTAAATTTTCTTATGGTCTGGATTGTATGAAATCTCTTGAAGGATGTGAGTGTAAACGCGCTCTCGCCATTCATTTTCGAGAAGTCTGGGATATTGTTGAAGAATATCAACGGCCGTTAAGACCCATGTCGTAATGCGGTCGATAGGATTTAACGGTAATCTTTGGGTGCGGATGGCTTCTTGGAATCCTCGCGTTTCACAAGCGTGGCGAGCAGTATCTTCTCTCAAAGCATAGTCAACGTAAAATTGCCAGGTGCCTTCAGGGAATGCAGATTCTGGATTTTTACCCGCCATCTGCATGAGTTTTTGATACCTTTGCAAGAAGGCGGCGGGCGTACTATAGAATGCTCTTACTACTGCTTCATCGCGCAAAAGACGTCTTTTCCTTTCGTGAAAAAGATGCTTCCGTGAAAAAGAATCATGCTCCTTTTGAAAAAAGGATGGAAGGTAGGGGCTTGATGACTCTTTTGTGGACGCTTTGTGATGATAAACTTGATTCATCATATTATCCTACAGAAATGCCATAGCGACTAATTATGTTCCGCGCATTCGCTATAAAATTGATTGAACTACAATTAGAATAAAGCGATGGTACTGAAGAACCATCAACCCCACTTGATTCCTGCCCGTTGCAAAACCTACGTAACGCCTACACGTAACCAAACCTAATTATTCGGACAGTCCGAGGACTCTGATAGATTGTATTTTTATTAGATTGAAGATTGAGGGGGTTGAGAGAATGAAAAAGTCGTTTGAATAGTAGTCTGTCAAAGGAGCGTTTTTGCTTTTAGTGAAAGGTAGCGGTTGATGACAGCAATTGAGAGCTGATTTGCTGGAACATCTAAGGTTAATACGCCCTGTTGTCGTAAGTTATCTAAGATGATTTTTCGCTCATCAAGCAATTGAGAAGCGGCCGTTTTTTGGTACGCTCCCAAAGAATCTTCAGGTAGTTGCTCAGACGCTGCCACAATTTCAGGGTCACTAATGGTGACAACCAAAGGCAAGCTTCTTTTGGCGAGTAGGGAGATGTTGGCGACTAAAGACTGCATACTTACACCACCGCTTAGATCCGTGAAAATGATGACTAACGACCTTTTGCGCTGTTTGGCCATTAAATAACTTAATGCTTGCTGGTAGTTTGGTTCAACGGGCTGAGCTTCAATACTATATAAAAGCTCAAGCATTTTATAAAACTGGCCTCGACCCTGCTTTGGATTTAGATATTGCCCGACATTATCAGCAAACGTCATCAACCCAAACTTGTCCCCTTTCCCTGTGGCAACATAACCTAAAAGCAAAACAGCGTTGACGACGTAATCCAATTTGGCAATCTCATCAACTGGGCTTTGCATCATGCGGCCAATATCGAGCAGGGTGATCACATTTTGGCTCCGTTCTGTTTGATACTCAACCGTAATGGGGCGGTGTCGCCTAGCAGTTGCCTTCCAATCAATCCGGCGATATTCATCATCTGGCGTATATTCACGCAATCTTTCAAACTCAGAGCCTTCACCAAATTGGCGCGTGTTTCTTAAGCCAAGCTCCTGCAATCTGTTTTTTTTCAGATAGAGATCGTACCGTTTTACATCAATCAGATTGGGATACACTTTGACGGGCCCTTCAAAATCGAGTTTCGCTTGACGAATCATGAGCCCCGCTGGCCCTTGCCATCTTAAATTGATCTTGCCGAAGGTATAATCTCCACGTCTCAGTGGATAGACGGTGTAATTGGCGCTAAATGATTGCCTTGGTGAAATTTGAGCATGGAATACACGCTGGCTAATTTTAAATTCATCAGGGGGTTCATCTCGAACAGAGATGTTGGCGGTTCGACTACTTCGATTGTAAATCTCAACTTGAATAGGATTCTCAGCTCCGAGGCTTAATTTGTCATCGTGTATTCGTTGGATTTGAAAACGGCCGTTTGCATCTCCTGCTTGTTGCCAATCAAAATAAAAGGCAATCAGCAGAATAATAATCAAAGCCAGGCCTACCCACTGCAAAATAGGTAGCCAAGTGCCAGCAGCCAACAACGGTGTGGCAAAAAGCAAAAGAATGAGACCTCGGGGGGTAGGTTGCATAAGTTAGCGAGGGACTTCGACTTGACCCAAAAGACGCTTGATAACCAAATCTGGCGTTAGCCCTTCAATTTCAGCCTCGGGTTTTAAGATGACGCGATGGCGATAGACGGGCGGTGTTACCACTTTGACATCATCTGGGGTGACGTAGTCGCGGCCCTGTATTGCAGCATAAGTTTTAGCTGAACGAAGTACATGGGTTGTAGCGCGCGTACTGGCCCCTAATGTTAGGTCTGGTGATTGACGAGAGGCTGAAGCAACTCGTGCAATGTAGTTCAAAATGCCATCTTCCACTTTGACCGACTGAATAGCATCTAAAACGGTGCTGAATGCATTTGTCGGCAGTTTGGCCGTTAAACCCGTGGAGGCAATATCATGCGCATCAAATCCTTGATGTGTTCGGCGCAAGACTTCAATTTCGCTATTTAAATCTGCATAAGGCACGACAACCTTGAACAAGAAACGATCGAGCTGTGCTTCAGGAAGTGGATAGGTGCCTTCATATTCAAGTGGATTTTGAGTGGCGATGACCATAAACGGCCGTTCTAGCTGATAATGGGTACCCTCAAGATTGATTTGCCGCTCTTCCATTGCTTCCAAAAGGGCTGACTGTGTTTTTGCTGGTGCCCGATTTATTTCGTCCGCTAACAGGATTTGGGTAAAGATAGGCCCTTTTTTGAGATGAAATTGTCCGCTTGAAATATCAAACACAGACGTTCCCAAAATATCAGATGGCATCAGGTCAGGCGTAAACTGAATCCGCTTAAATTCAGCCTCAACAAGATGGGCTAATGTTTTTGCCATCAGCGTCTTGGCTGTACCAGGAACCCCCTCTAAAAGCACATGACCACCGGTAAGAAGGGCAATCGTTAATAGTTCAAAAGGTTCTTCTAGACCAACAAGGGTTTTATCAGCTTCCTTTCTTAAAACTTGATGGATTTGTTGAAGCTGGGCAGGTTCCATGGATTCTCCTAGCACTGTTTTTTCATTTTCTTAGATCAGCGAAGAACAAAAAGCACTTTGAAAACTGCCTTTTTGGGCTTTTGTTCTCCTTAAAATAATTTTCATTTACCCCTAAGGGGGTCAAGGTGTTTGTTGAAAATTACTTAGAGTGATGTCAATCACAGAGTATAGATTTTGAAACAAGAATTGTAAATAGGGTTGAAAACAACCATTAATCTGGAATATGGTTTCTTTTGATGATTGCAGAAATGTTTCTTCTTCTTGCAATGGTGATTTGACGAACGATATCCATAAAGTTATCAGTTAAATAGAGGTGTTCGAGGAGCAAATTTCGCTGAGCAATACCATCTAAGTCAAAAAACCAGTAGATGGCCATCAAGGGATTGATCCATAGTTTGCTGCCTTTTGTTCTTTGGGTGGCATGGTGATCCCCATAACGGCCGTTTATGGCCGATAAGATTGAACTGGCCACAATACTGACATTACCTGGCATTTGTTTAAATGTATATTCTGCGGCTTCTGCAAACTGCTTCACTTCATCCATGCTTTGCAATAACGACAGGCTTCCTAAAAAATTATTAGAACTCGTTAATTCAGCAATAGCAGCAAACGTTAAATCATTGGACACACCATGGAAGTGATCAACGCCAAACCCTAAGCAGACCATCATTTTCTGAGGCACATCGAGCGCAGATACAGCAGCGATAGATGCAAAATCTTCACCGGGTGTGCCGAGCCCATCTTCATCTCCTCTCATCAAACTATCCGTTCCACCATCAACCAATATCACTGTATCAAACTGTAGTTTCTCAAGTAAAACTTGATAGTTTTGATGAAGCTGTAAAACGCCTGTCTTTTCAAAAGTGAATATCGAAGTGTCGATTCCTTGTTCAGCCAAATAATTGACTAAATACCACTCCGGAAAGTAAATTCCGCGAACCCCACGGGTGTCTGTAGTCACTTCCATCATGTGCGGGGTCAGCATCTCCCCTTGAAAGGCGTGGATATCAGTGAAGGAAAGGTTGGCCAAGAAGACTGTTTTTCCGGCATTTAGCAGGCTGAAATAAAGAGGAAGTCCGCTGAAAATATCGTATCCACCACCTGCACCTGCTAATAAAATACGCTCTGCTTTCTCTAATTTTGAAATAAAGGGTTGCTCTAGAAGTTTCATATCTTTCCAATACGTTGCTTTTATTGAGAAACGACTTTGATGTTGCTACCTATTGCGACTGCATTTAATACATTACAGGAAAGTTGACTAGTTTGGCAACTCAAAAATGAGATAAAAAAAGCCGTTTACTGTTTCCAATAAACGGCCGTTAAATAGTATGTTGGATTTGCTAGGCAGCCGGGTCAACGATTTCTCTATTGACGGCAGCTTGACGGAGTGTCAAGAGCTGTTGGCGTACTGCCTTTGGCGATTCAATGCCCCACAAAACACCTTCTGGTCCAGCTGACCCGATACCTGCGGTTTGGACATGGATGCGCCAGATTCCAACCCAGCGCATGAGCAATGTTTGCACCATACGAATATCAGTTACTCTGTCTAGCGGAATGCTCTTGCGTTGATAGGTGAAAACGCCTTCCTGGATGTACAAGATATTGTCTTCAACCTGATACTCAAGATTGTTTGTATACTGCTTGGCATGCCAGAGTAAAAAAGCGGTGATGAACAACCCAATAAGGGTAGTTACACTCATGAGCCAAAAGATTGCGCGTGATGATGCCTCTTCAAGGATGAGAATCATTAAGAACGGCAAAATGATGGATACGACGGCGAATGCCATTGTTAAGATATGGGTGTATCGGTAAAACCGATTGAGTAAATTCTTTTGTAATTCAAAGCGCATGGTAGACCTCCATTTGGTGGGTCTTCCACGGGATGAATTTCAGCCCATTCCGTATAAGACATGTTGTTTATTCTTACTTGCTATACGTGGAGGTTTCAGAAAAGTTGCGCGAAAAGCGAGGAAATTTGGGAAAATGTTCTATTTCAGGTAAATTTTGTTGGATAATTGCGATTTTTAGTTGTTTGAATCGGATAATTTTGCGTAGGTGTAAAAGTCGCGCGTCAACCAAAGCGGGTAGCTGCGGACTAGCCATTTGAGCTTGTTGGAAAATTCACCGCGAAAAAGCTCTTTTGCTTTGCCGAGCTGAATCTCTTTAAAAGAGGGGCCTTTGGCATTCAAATCATACATCAGTTCATAGCCAAGATGCTGCAAGAAATCGCGCGTTTGATGTTCAAATATTTCAATTTCTCTTGGCGTTAAACGCTCACGCCAACGTGTCGCCATGGATGGGTTTGGTTTTAATCCAACAAGTTGATG
>JANQSK010000513.1 GCA_028284105.1 Anaerolineae bacterium | reverse complement strand
ATCTTGATTGAGCAAAACAATGAGGTCACCTTTTGCGGCTCGGATGCCCATATTGACCCCGCCTGCAAACCCTTTGTTCACTGGGTTTTTGATGAGGGTCACCTGTGGAAACTGCTGTTCAATGCGTGCTACACTTTGGTCGCTGGATGCATTATCAACGCAGATCACCTCAACGAGCTTTTGAGAGCTGTTGGTGTAGAGTGCGTCTAAGCAATCTAGGACAACCGTTTCCCCGTTCCACACGGGGATGACCACAGAAATTTGCATAAGCGCTAATGTTACCCCTGAACGTAAATTCATCAACCTTGAAGTGAAAAAGTGAACCTGTTAAACTCCCACCCGCCGTCAAGCGGCTTCCAATTGAGAAGCGGCACGGCACATTTCGGGAGAAAGTTGATCGTATGGCTTTGCAAGCCTCAATCTGGACAATTTGTCTTTTTTTGCTCGCCGTTACTGGGTTAACGGCCGTTCAGCTTGCCCTATGGTCAGACACAACCCGTCATGTTGAAAACATGCCATCTATGAGTTGGTTGCTTGGACTCTTTTTGCCCTTTGTGGGCACGGTCATTTTTTCAGGCTGGGTTGGCGTTTTGCTTGTTTCCTTTGGCCAATTTTCATTACTGAATGTGTCGATTGCTAGTTTAGTTGCTGCTGTGGCGCTTTTTTTGTGGAAACGGCCGTCTTTTCGCTTTCATTTTACCTCTTTAGATTGGACGGAATGGGCCATCGTCATTTTGCTTTTGGGTAGCGCAGTTGTCTATTTTCGGCCCCATGAATATGTGTTAGGTGGGATTGATCCTGGTGTTTATGTCAACATAGCGGCAACGGCCGTTCGGACCGGTGACTTTCAAATTGAAGATGATTGGACAGCCACCCTCGCTGAGTTTCCAACCACGACCCTGCGTGAACAGCCGCCTCAATGGCGCACTCGCTACTTGCAGTTTGTTGGCTGGTATGTTGATGATCAAACTCCCGGTCAAATCATCCCGCAATTCTTCCCATATCATTCGATGCTCATTGCCATTGGAATGAGCCTTGGTGGCTTATATGCTGGATTATTTGTGACGCCTATTTGGGGTGTGTTGAGCTTAACGGCCGTTTATTACACGGGCCGCCAACTGTTTAATCCACTCATTGGTTTAGGGGCGGCTATCCTTCTTGCTATCACACCAACGCACATTTATTTTGCTCGCTACCCAACGACCGAGCCGTTGACCCTTTTATTCGTTTTTGTGGGGCTGTTGGCTTATCAAAAGCTATGGGATGATGCACCCGGAAAACAAGCGTGGGGAGCACTTCTTGGCGCTTCATTTGGTGCCGCCTTTTTGACCCGAATCGATTTACCGGTTGTCGCGGTCTTGCTCATTGGCTTTTTTGTTTTGGTTTGGTGGCAAAAAAAGTGGCACGCTGGCTGGAAAACGGCCGTTATCGTGTCAGCCGTTATGATGCTCCACGCTGCCCTGTCTGCTGGCTTTCTTAATGCACCTTATGTGTGGAACACCTATGGCGGTGTGGCCACATTGCTTGGAGGCCCCTCGCTAATCATTTTGGGCATTGTTGGGGGGCTAGGTACTATTGGTGGCCTGATTTTGATTTGGCGAATGGAGTGGCGCTCTTTTGTTGAGAGTTCCGTTGGTCAATTTTTGCGCGGTGTCCCTTTTCGCTGGGGCGTCGTGATTGCTATCATTGGGCTGAGCCTGTTTGCCTACTTTGTCCGCCCCATCATTCAACCGCCCATTTCATACCCTTCTTGGCCTGCTGGCACAGAGGCCTTTTTGCTAGATGGAGAAAATTGGGTGCGGCTTGGCTGGTATCTCACGCCTTTGGGCATTGGGTTAGCTACGGTTGGTCTGGCGCTCATTGTGCGATTTTATTCGCTCAATCGCTTGGGTTTCTTTTTAACGGTTGGCGGCCTCACAATTGTTCAATATGTGTATCGCATCTTGAACACGCCGTACCATATTTATGCGATGCGTCGCTATGTGCCCATAGTAATTCCTGTGCTGATGCTTTTTACGGCCGTTGCGCTTTGGCGTCTTTATCAAAATGAACAGCGCTGGGCAAAATCATTAGCGATTGGCCTTTTTGCAGCCATGATGGCGGGGCTTCTTTATCAAGCAAGATTTGTACTCCCTTTACGCGATTTAGAAGGAGCAACCGAACAGCTTGTTGCGCTGCAAAGCCAAATTGACCCAGAAGCAATGTTGCTCATAAATGAACCCGCCAGCAGCACCTTTGCCGATACGTTTGGACCACCGCTTCGCTTCATTTATGGGCATGATATTGCGACGATAAGACAAACAGATAATGAAGCAGAAGCGTTTGTTGAACGGCTTGTGGCAGAAGCAGAGAAACGGCCGTTGCAATTGCTCGCCACAGCCCCCATTGATGATTTGATAAAAGACACCTTTGATTTAGAGCCTGTCGCTTTTGTCCCAATTCGGATGCCCAAGCTGTTGAACACGTTTACAGATTATCCATCCGTCAATCAAACGGTCTATTATGGCATCGAGCTTTACACGTTAACGCCGCAACAAAACAGGGAATCACAAGCAGATTTAGAGACGCTCAAAATTGATGTTGGTTCAATAGATACGGCTTACATTGTAGACGGCTTTTATGGGAAAGAGCCATTGCCTGGTGAGGTCACGGTGCGCTGGACGCAAGAAACGGCCGTTTTGGAAATACCTATTCAAGAGGCAGATGAAGTTTTGATTGAAGTTAGTGCCCGCATTTTCCGACCTGAAGGGTTCGAAACGGTTCCAGTTGTTATCATGCTAGATAATGAGCCGATAGGCGAATTTACACCGAGTCGAGATCTTGGTGTTTACGCTTTTACAACATCAATTGATACAGAAGAATCCACAACCATGTTACAATTTAGCACAACGCCCTTTAAACCATCTGAATTCAATGGAAGCAATGATCAGCGAGAGCTTGGTTTCTTGCTGGATTGGGTCCAGATTACGTTTGAAGAATAAGGATATGTAGAAAAAGATGGCAACACTTACAAATATCATTCGCAAATTAGTTCCAAATCGCGTCTCTGAGGGTATTAAACTACCTGTGCACAATGTTACAGAAACGGCACGGGATTTTGATCTTGAAGCTATGGAGATATTGACAACTGCTCCTGTTTGGATGACACGTGCAGAACGGTTATTGATGTATACGATGACGTTTACATTACGGCCGTCTCGCTATTTGGAAATAGGCACACTCCATGGTGGCTCCGCACTCATCGTCAATGCAGCTATGAATGCGTTAAATAGTGATGGCAAAATCGTCTGTTTAGATCCTAAACCACAAATTTCACCTGAAAATTTAGAAATTTTAAAGCCCCGTGCAACTGTGATAACGGGCTATTCCCCTCAAGATTTGGGCAAAGCTCAAGATATGGCTGGGGGCCCATTTGATCTCGTTTTAATTGACGGTGACCATACCTATGATGGGTTGATGCGTGATGCGAACGGTGTGCTTCCGTATGTAGCAGATGGTGCTTATCTCCTTTTCCATGACAGTTTGTTCTCTGAGGTGTCACGAGGACTTAATGATTTTGCCAATCGTCATGCAAATATTTTGACTGATTTTGGCACCATGACACGAGAAGTCACCTATCAAGAACGGGAAGATGGCGCTAAGATTCAATGGGGTGGCATTCGCATGATGCAAGTGCGTCGTAGCTACCAAGTCGACTAAAAATATATAGGGAGATTGATGATTTATCGTGTGATGCATTAGACGAAATAACCGCATTCCAGAAATTATCAATTTCCTGTTTTCTCCCTCTAATTTACCCCCCAACCTTCAGACTATTGTTTAGCCGAATTGAATAAACTTTAATGTTGTATGGCACTTCATGACACCATTCATCAATAACTTGTTGCCCAATTGTTAACTAGATGGCAGAGAATGTCTTGAATTTGGGGCATTGTAATGGGGTCTTCCAAATCTGATAGTCATCCTGACGTTTGATGATTTTCCCCAGCTAGCTCCTAAAAAAGGATCCGTTCAAACTTATGACCTCGAACCAAACATCTTTTAAACCCTATTATTTGATTTTCCCACTTCTTATAGCAGCAATTATTTTTTTATCACAATCAATTATTCCAAACTTAGCGGCCCAACCTGAGTCAGGTTCAACGTTCTATGTGGCAACCACCGGAACAGATAGCGGTAGCTGTGGCACCCAAGGTGCGCCTTGTCGAACCATTCATCAAGCGATCATTAATTCTGCGTCTGGAGATACGATTTTAGTGGCAGCAGGAACTTATACGCGCAGTGGTTCTCAGGGAGATTGTGTCACGCCAGGAGATACGGCCGTTGTTTGTATTTCTAGCACGCACCGCACAATATTTGGTGGCTACACCACAAGCAACTGGACCTCTGCTGATCCAACCGCCAATGTCACCATTATTGATGGGCAAAATGCGCATCGCGGTGTACAGGTTCATGGCACTTCAGCCTCAGTAGCGAGTCTCCATATCGAAGGGTTCACTGTTCAGAATGGATTTAAACAAGGGGCAACATCAGGTGCTGATAGTGCTATTTTTGCTTTTGGTGGAGGGTTCCTTGCTGACAGAGCCTCCATTACGGCACGAAATCTTGTTATCAAAAACAGCCAGGCTGTGGGCGGTAGTACAAGCCAAAGTTATGGTGGTGCCGCTGCGGGTGGTGGCATGGCCTTCCGATCAAACACATTAGGTGTCACCCTTGAAAACATTACTTTTGAAAATAATATAGCCCAAGGTGGGCAAGGTGGCGACCGAGGCGGTTTTGCCATCGGTGGTGGCCTTTATACCTTTGGTGCTGTTGTGACTGGCGATAACCTCACCTTTACGAGCAATCAAGCCATCGCAGGCAACACCAATGGCTCCGGTATCAGTGGCAACAATAACTCTGATGCACAGGGTGGTGGTGCCGCTTTCCAAGTAAATTCAGATGTGACCCTAAGCAATATTACGGCGACAAACAACCAAGCCACCGGCGGGAACGCACCAAATGGGGACGGCGGTGGTTCCTTTGGTGGCGCTTTCTTTGCTGAATTAGCCGATGTCACCATGACCGATATTTATGTGGCAGATAATCGCTCAGATGGTGGTGATGGCAATAATGCCGGGGATGGGGCCTCTTTAGGTGATGGTGGTGGTATTGCCACAACGCGGAGTAATATCACGATTGAACGCGGAGTCATTGTTGATAATGTTGCCAGTGGTGGTAATGGAACAGTAAAGACGGGTGCCGGTGGTGGTGGCGGTATTTACTTCGCTGACTACACCGATACGCGGACCATGAATCTGACCAATGTGATCATAGCTGGTAACCACGCTGAGATGGGCACAACGGGTTCGGTCGTCGGCGGTGGCGGTGGCGGTATCTTCATCAATTGGGCAAATGCTGTTTTGAACCATGTCACCATTGCTGATAATAGCCTTGGCGCATCGCCAATGCAGGGCATTGGGATGGTAATTATCAATGGGGCGACTGTTGATATTTCACATAGTATTTTCTCTGACAACACAGACTTTGCTGGCGCCTTAGCGATTCATGCCCAAGGTGGCAACACAGTCAATTTAGATAACAATCTGTTTGAAAATAATAATACAGATACTGGTGGGGGTGGTGTCTTCACTGGTGAAGGTAGCAGTTTTACTGGTTCTCCTGATTATGTATCACCAGGGTCACCAAACTATGATTATCGAATCAATAGTGGGTCAGCGGCACTTGATCAGGCTGGCACTAGCAATACGGCCGTTGATTTTGAAAATCAAAGTCGGTCACTGAATGGGGACCCAGATGTTGGTGCCGATGAGTACAATCCCATCATCGTGACGGTTCAGGCCAGAGATAGCAGCTTAGCTGTTAGCTGGGAAGGGGACAGTGATTTATTGCCTGGACTCGACCATTACGAAGTTGTTGTTGCTCAAAGCGGTGGAGCGTCCCCTCCAAATGAAGGGCCATCTCCAATTGATGCTGGCAACAATACATCAATCTCGTTAACGGGTGTCACAAATAACGAAAACTATACTATTTCGATTGACGCCAAAAATGGTGGTGATAGTCTCATTGCAAGTTCAAATACCGTCACGATTTTCCCCACCGATGATGTCTTGTTCTTACCATTGATTGTTCGATAAGTTAACTCGCTGATTTCATAAGCAAAAGGGAATTGAGACTGCCTCAATTCCCTTTTTTATTTCCCCTTCTCGTCGCTAAATCTCTTTCCTTATACAATTGCGCCCGCTGAAAAAAAGAGGAACTCATTTATGGCAACCCCCCAAAAAACATATGTGATATGTGCTACCCCTCGCTGTGGCAGCCATTTCTTAGGCGAAGCACTCGCATCCACTGGATTAGCTGGACATCCCGATGAATATTTTCAACCTAATCCGGACGGCACATTGCAAAATGAAAAAGGCAATATTGCCAGTCAACACGGGGCACGGCCGTTAATGCCATTTCGTGACTTCGTGATCGATCGGGCACAATCGCCCAATGGGGTAGCAGGGGTGTCCATCCACGGAAACTACTTACATCAGGTCATTGAAAACTATCAGACTCTCCCTGAATTTGAGCAGATGAACCGTTTTGAGTTGCTCAATGCGTTACTTTACAACCCCCAATTCATTTGGATAAAGCGCCGTGACAAGGTTCGGCAAGCCGTCTCGTGGGTAAAAGCAAAGCAGTCTGGTGTGTGGGGCGAGTTTAAAGATGGGAATACGATTGGTAAGGGTGTTGCACAATTCAACTATGATTACTTCTTGATTGATCAAAATATCAATAGCTTTTATGAGTTTGAAGCGCGCTGGCAAGAATTTTTTGATGAAAACAATATCGAACCTTATGTTGTGGTGTATGAAGATCTCACCAAAGACATCGATGGAGCCGTGTTAAAGATATTAGATTTCTTGGAAATAGATTATTCAGAAGATATTCAATTCGCGGAACGAAAACATAAAAAGCAGGCGAATGAGCTATCAGAGAAATGGGTTAAGAAATATCTCCGTCAGAGAGATTCCTTTGCCCATCAAGTTTTTCGATATTTGCGCTGGATACGATTTAGAATGTTTCCAAACTGGGTTAGAAAATAACCTGCTGCTTATGAAAATACAGTTGGTAAGAATTGGGGTGGCTTTCTAACCTGGGTTCCTTGTTCAAAGGCATAGCTTACTTTGATCAAAGTTGGTTCTGAAAAGGCACCACCAATAAATGAAAGTCCCACTGGGAGCCCTTGGACATACCCTGCTGGAACTGTGATGCTGGCATAGCCAGAAACGGCCGCTAATGCAGATGAGCCAATCCCCTTATGACTGTCTCCATTGACCCAATCAATTAACCAAGCGGGTTGCCCGGATGGTGCAATAATTGCATCAAGTTGGTGCTCAGCTATTGTGGCATCAAGTCCTTCATCGCGTGAAAGCTGATGATTTTTCTTTAGTGCTTCAATGTAATCTTCGTCTGTCAAATCCCCT
>JANQSK010000506.1 GCA_028284105.1 Anaerolineae bacterium | reverse complement strand
TCTGCTCAATATCGTCGATTCACGCGTCGTTACTGGCGCACCGGTATGGATCAAGCCGATGAAGTTCGCCATTTCCATCACCCTTTATTCGGCCACCTTAATTTGGATGCTTGGCTTTATTGAAGGAAAACGACGTCTGGTCAATGTGATAGCCATTGCAACGACCGTCGGCTTTGTCGTCGAATATGTGGCTATCTTTATTCAAGCCGCACGTGGCGTACGTAGTCATTTCAATTTAACCACTCCGCTGGACGCAACTTTGTTTGGACTCATGGGCAACTTTGTTCTCGTCATTTGGATTATGAACGTCATTACTGGCATCATTCTGATTCGCCAAAAGATGGATAACAAACCATTTGCTTGGTCTTTACGTTTAGGGCTGTTGGTAACGGCCGTTGGTGGTGCACTTGGCTTTTTCATGACGGCAGGCCCTACACCAGCCCAAGCAGCAGCACTTGAAGCAGGAGAACCTATCACCTTCATTGGAGCTCACAGCGTGGGTGTCGAAGATGGTGGTCCTGGACTCCCCTTTACCAATTGGAGCATTGAAGGTGGCGATATTCGAGTGCCTCACTTTATTGGCCTCCACGCATTACAAATCATTCCGCTATTAGGCATTGTGGTTAATCGCTTGTTTAGCAAACAGCTATCTGAAGATCGGCGGAATATTCTAGTTTGGACTGGAGGACTTGGTTATTTAGCCCTCACTTTGATATTGCTCTGGCAAGCGCTTCGTGGCCAACCCGTGATTGCACCTGATATCTTAACGCTAAGCGCATTGGGCATCTTAGTCGGAGCCGTGATTGTGAGTGTAACGGCCGTATTCGCCACCAACAAATCAATTTAGTACAACTTAATTAAAGAGGCATTGGGTACATTTCAAACTGCATTCAGTGCCTCTATCAATCTCTAAACACAATCTCAAAGGAGATTCTCGTGGAAAACATTTTCTCTTTCAGCAGTTTATTAGTGATGCCCTTTTGGTTTTTAATGATTTTTGCACCTAGGTTTCGCTGGACTCAGCGTATTATGAAGTCTCCTTGGGTCATTGCACCAGCCGCATTACTTTATGCTATTTTAGTTCTGCCCCAATTTACGGTCGTATTTCTCGAAGTCACGAACCCAACATTAGACGGTATTGCAACTTTGTTAGGCACACCATCCGGTGCAACCATTGGTTGGGTACACTTCTTAGCCTTTGACCTATTTGTGGGCCGCTGGGCGTACTTAGACAACTTGAAGCACAATATTTCACCTTTTATTATGGGTCCCATTCTCTTCTTTACTTTAATGCTTGGTCCTGTTGGATTTTTGCTTTATTTGGGTGTAAAAACGGCCGTTTCGAGGCAAAGTATAGAAGTTCAAGTTGCCGGAGACTAACGATTAGCTACTGTTATTCAGATTTGGCAGCGAGGAATTTGAGCGAAACTCCTCGCTCTCAGTATAATAATCATCATGCGTTCAAACACACTCGACCTATTTAAAGAGTTCTGGCTCATTTATCTAGCAGGATATGTCACACTCGGGGCTGTCATTCTTCTTGTTTTAGCATCAATAGATGGCCAGGCAGTCTTTTTAACATTTACGCTTTTACTCTTGTTTGGGGTCATTTTTGGACTTTCCGTTTACCTTTTTGAAAGCCCCCCAATATTTAGCCATCTTTATCTGTTTGTTGAGTCACTGATCATTCTTGTACTGGCAAATCTTCACCCTGAGCTCACACTCTTTTTTGGTGTGCTGTTTCTTCCAATAACATCTCAAGCACCTCTCTTTCTCCCATTTCTGCAAGGCTTTGCTTGGGTATTTATTCATATTGCCATCGCTGTCATTGCGACCTACCAAACTTCTAGCTTTATTCCATGGGGTGAAATTGGGCTATCAGCTGGTGGATATCTTGGATTTGCTGGATTTGGGGCAACCTTACGCACATCGATTAAACGTCAAAAAGAAAGCCAAGCGCTGTTAGAGGAGTTACAAGTGGCTCATTCTCAACTTCAGCAATATACACAACAGGCAGAACAGCTGGCAGTCTCAGAGGAAAGAAACCGTCTCTCTCGTGAGCTTCATGACTCATTGGGACACCGCTTAACGGTTGCGATTGTTCAGCTAGAAGGGGCTAAGCGGTTAATACCTACTGAACCAGATCGGGCAGCAACGATTGTTGACAGTATGCGCACCCAGTTAAAAGATGCTTTAGGGGAATTACGCCAAACGCTTACGTCCCTAAGAGCACAGTCTGATGACATTCCAGAGACAGCAGACATAAAAACGGCCGTTTCTGCGCTTGTTCACACGTTTGAAAACGCGACCGGCTTACCGACACATTTATCGCTCGATCCCAATTTACCCCAGCTGTCACCGACTCATCATACGGCCGTTTATCGGACGGTTCAAGAATCATTAACCAACATTCAACGTCATGCGCAGGCTTCCAATGCTTGGGTGCATATTGAACAAACCAATGGGCATATCGAGATTCAAACAACCGATGATGGCGTAGGATTTGATGGTGTTATTGAAGACGGCCGTTTTGGCCTTCGCGGGTTGGAAGAACGTGCCACACAGCTTGGCGGCAACTTCCATATCCAAAATAATGAGCCAGTGGGCACAAAACTAACGGTTCGACTTCCCTTAAAAGAGACATCACATGAGTAAAAAAATTCAGGTGATGCTAGTTGATGATCAACGACTCATGCGAGATGGCATCCGCATGCTGCTTGAACTTGAATCTGATTTTGAAGTATGTGCCGAAGTTGAAAATGGTCAATTAGCGGTTGAAACCTATCCTGAGGCCAAACCTGACGTTATTTTGATGGATATCCGCATGCCAATCTTGGATGGTGTCCAGGCGACGAAACAGATTAAAACGCAGTGGCCTGATGCAAAAATCCTCATTCTTACCACGTTTGATGAAGATGAATATGTATTTGAAGGTATTCGAGCTGGTGCGATGGGGTATTTGCTAAAAGATTTATCGGGTGAAGAGCTTGCCAATGCAATTCGGACAATTGCAAGTGGTGGCGCTTTAATCGGACCCGAAATTGCCCAGAAAGTGATGCAGCAATTTGCGAAGCTTAATAACAATACGCCTCCCCCACCCTCGCAGCTTGCTGAACCTCTTTCAGAAAGAGAGCTTGAAATTCTTCGGCATATGGCCGAAGGATTTAGTAATCCAAGGTTTGCCCAAAAG
>JANQSK010000504.1 GCA_028284105.1 Anaerolineae bacterium | reverse complement strand
ATGGAAATAATTTTGGGCTTGAGACGTGTATCACAACACAAAACGTTCCAGGTACCAAAGGGACAGTTCGTTGTTGGTCAGCTCCAATTCAATCTATGTGGAAGCTCAATGGACAACCTTTAGATTGGGATCGTCCGCGATATCGTGTGGCAGCCGTGGTTAAAAATGGTGAAAAACTACCGGTCAGTAATTTCAATGGTTGGAACTGGAATGGTGAGAATCCTAAACATTGGTATCCATTAGACATGAAGTTTACCGTAATTGTCGTTCCAAAAGGGGGCTCATTCTCCGGATGGAATAACTATGGTGGTGGTTGTTAACTGCTAAAACGAAAAGGCCTGGCGAACTGTCAGGCCTTTTTTATTTCTTTAAAAATTGTCGCAAGCTAACTCTAAAGAAAAAAATGTAAAAATTTAAGTAAGATCCTTAATCAGGCAAACTTAGACATTCTAGGTTTTTTCCTGATGCAAAGGGGAAGGATTGTTTGACCTATATTTTTTACTAAATTTCCTTCCATTAGCCTTTCAGCAATCTTACATTGAAAATCATTGATACAACCATTGTGTGCAGTAAAGGAGTAGAATGCGGCTATGCTCAAAAATTTTTTGAATCAAATTAGATCAATCATATGGTCAAAAAAGGGATTCGCCCTTCTTTCGATCATAGTAGTTTTAGGCTTATTACAAGGTTTTATTTTCTCAATGGGGCAATGGGCAGCAAGTGCTTCATCTGGTGGAACGTCAACAAACTTTTTACCTGTCATGATGGATAATGCAGAAATCGCTAGCGAGCTTCCGCCCCCTCCACCCTTATCATTGCCTGAAATCGTTTCATTTTCAGCCTCACAATTTTCAATCGAAAATGGTCAGAACACTGACTTAAATTGGGTATTGGATGGTGTCATTGATACGGTAGAAATAGACAATAATATCGGTGATGTATCTGATATGACCTCATTAACTATTTCACCTACAGTGACAACAACATATACGTTGACAGTAGGGAATGATGCAGGGTCAGTTTCAGAATCGTTGACCATTAACGTTACTGAACCACCTCCGATGGTTCCTCCGACAATCCACTCATTTGAGGCATCAGATACAACGATTGAAGAGGGTGAAAGCGTTACGTTAACATGGTCAGTTGAATATTATGAATCATTAGTTTTGAATCAAGGTATAAATGATGTGTCTATGCAAAATAGCATTGTTGTGTCTCCGACTGAATCAACAACTTATCGATTAAAAGCGGCGAATCCATACGGAGAAGTAACAGAGCAGATCAACATTGAGGTTGAAGAGGTTAGTAATCAAATCGTAATTTACGATTGGAATAAAGATGTAACGACTGATCATCATGGATTCCCAAGAAATCAACCCCCTGATCATAATTACGACTGGACAAGCCCAATTAATTATGCAGAAGGAACCCTTTATGTGCGGGCTCAGATTAACAGTATCCCCGTAAATCAACCAGACATGTATTTACAGTTCTGTTTTTGGCAAGAACTTAATGGCTATAATTTTGGGCTCGAAACTTGCCTTACAACAAAAAATGTCCCCGGTCACGCTGGTTCGGTGGTTTGTTGGCATCAAACAATTGATCAGATGTGGAAATTAAACAATGAACCATTAGATTGGGATCGTCCTCGTTATCGAGTTGCTGTACCAATCAAAGTGCAAAAGCAGTTAAATGGGGTGAATGATAAGTACCCTGTGAGTGATTACAATGGTTGGAATTGGAATGGCGAAAACCCAAATCATTGGTATCCATTGGATATGCGCTTTACGGCAATTGTTGTCGAGAAAGGAGGCACCTTCTCAGGTTGGGAGGATTACGGTGGGTGCAGCAGCAACTAGCAACACAGTTGATTTAGGAATTTGATTTTGAAGGCCAGCTTATATAAGTTGGCCTTTTTCTTTATTTATTAAGAAAGACAACTTTTTTATAGTACAAAAAGGATATGACTCTGATCCTATTGGGGACTTTAAATAAGATTGACTTGTTTCTAATGATTGTTCCCAAAACTGAAATGGTAGTTTGTAAAAATAAAAAATTTATGTGACTCACTCTTGTTTGTAAAAGTATCGTGAGTAGTTAGTTTAAAGAATTTGTAACAATCTAAGTATAGGAATGAAAATGAAGTTTACATCGTTGAAAAATACTATTAGATTTGGGCGTGTGTTTTTTAGCACTATTTCTATTTTTTTTATATTAGGAGCCGCTTGGCAATTTGTTGGTGCTTTTTCAGGGCACTTTAGCAATGATTCTCAGAAGCAAACCATAAATTCAGGTTCTTCAATCAATATTTACCTCCCGCTGATTGGGACAAATGTTGGTAATCCTGAAAATCCACCCTTTATTACATTTTTTGAAACAAACGCAGTAGAGATTGAGAACGGTGGCTCTGCCACGTTATCTTGGAATTATCAGAATGATGTAACGGCCGTTACGCTTGAACCAAGCGGTACACCCTTAGCAGACGGAAATGGGGCTGTTGTAAATCCAACCGAAACCACCACTTACAAACTCACAATTGAAAATGATTTCGGAACTGACACGGCCGAATTAACGGTTGCTGTTGTTGAGGCAGTTGATCCACCCACAATCAATAGTTTTACAGTTTCAGAAGATCGTGTTCCAGAAGGAACCCCTACAACGTTATCATGGGATGTTGATGGAACAGCGACCACACTCTCGATTTCTCCAGATGTTGGAGATGTAACTGGTTTGACCAGTATTGAGGTATATCCAACCGCTGATACGACATATACATTAACGGCCGTAAATAGCAAAGGTTCAGTGGACTCCGATTTGTCGATTGTTTACATCTTAGCCCCACAAATCACTAGCTTCTCTGCGAATGACAACACGATTGATGAGGGTGACAATACCACATTAACCTGGACCACAGAAGGGTCATTTGATTCAATCACTTTAAACCCAGGCAATATTGATGTAACAACTCGCTCTAACTTGCCGGTATCTCCAGTAGACACAACTGAATATTCGTTGACAATAGCGGGTGAAGGTGGCCAAAATACAGAAACCTATACGGTTAATGTGATTAATCCACCAGTTATTAATAGCTTCTCTATTACCAACAGTGGCGATATTTATATTGGCGATACATTGACATTCAACTGGGACGTTGATAATCCAATTACGTCATTAACGATTGATCAATCTGTAGGTGATGTGACAGGGTTGGAATCGACGACTGCAACGGCTGCTTCAGATTTGACTTATACGATAACGGCCGTAAATAGCGCGGGGAGTGATACTGCTCAAGTCGTTGTTGATGTGATTGAAGCACCTGTTATTGATAGCTTTACGACTGATGATGAATGGATAATAACAGGAAATGACACGACCCTGAGTTGGACGGTCACTGGTGAAAATGTTTTATTGAGCCTTTCTGATGGCATTGGTGATGTTTCTGGTTTGGACGAGCAAACCGTATCTCCAACAGAAACAAACGTTTATACATTAACGGCAACAAATAATTCGGGTAGTGATACAGCTACTGTTACAGTCAATGTATCATCTGGTGCTTCTGAAATCACCGTTTTTAATTGGAATCGTGAAGTGACGAAGAATCAACATGGATTCCCTAATAACACACCCCCAACCGAAAATTATGATTACACAGGCTTCCCTAATTATGCGCAAGGAACCTTGTATTTCAGAGTTGAAATCTTTAGCCAGCCAGTTGCTCAAAGTGGTATGAAAATGCAGTTGTGCTATTGGCAAGAGCTTAATGGATATAACTTTGAACTAGAGACTTGTGGTTCACTCGTAACCGTTGCAGGCACAACCGGAAACATTGTTTGTTGGGATCAGCCAATTGGCACAATGTGGAAGAAAGACGGCAATCCGATAGATTGGACACGCCCTCGTTACCGCATTGGTGTGGCCATTAAGAATGCACAAAAATTACCCGTTTCTGACTGGACTGAGCCTGAATGGGGGAATGAAGACCCAGATGATTGGTATCCCCTGGATATGCACTTCCAAGCTATTTTGGTAGCCGAAGGAGAAACGTTCTCAGGATTCTCAGATTGTACGATTGATTAAAATTGTTTTGACAGCAGTGCAACCTAAGGGACGAGGTTGTACTGCTTTTGTATTGTTTCTCGAACAGTAGAAGATTTTAGTAAAGGATTAAGGAAAACTTATGAAAAAAGCAGCAATATTCATACTGCTCACGCTATTGTTTTTACCAATAGCACTCGTACCTAGTATTGCCGCCGAACAAACCGAATGGCATATTAATTCTGGGGGAGGCGAATATACGGCCGTTGATGGAACAGAATTTGAGGCTGACCGAATTTATGAAGCTGGTAGTTACGGCCTCACCTTAGGTCGCACATATTCATTCTCTCAAGAAATCGCCGGTACAGACGATGATGAACTGTATCAAACGATGCGCTCCTATTTAGATTTTGCTTATAACTATGACAATATGGAAAACGGTGACTACGAAGTGACCGTTCATATTATGGACCCCTTCTCAACCGATGAGGGTCAACGTCGTTTTTATATTGAAATCGAGAATGTCATTGTTCGTGATAACTTTGATGTTTTTGCAGAAACAGGTGGGGCCTTTACCGCTTTTGAAGAAACCTATTTGGTCACCGTTGCGGACGGTCAATTAAACGTTGATTTTAGGCGTTTGTTGCGTTCTCCATTTGTTTCAGCAGTATCTGTCGTAAAAGTCGGTGCAAGCACACCAGAGCCCGAAATTGATGTCACGCCTGCGTCTCTCGATTTTGGCGATGTAGAAATTGGTCAGACCGCTGACTTGCAGATCACGATCAACAATGATGGTGACGCAGACTTAAATGTGTCTTCATTATCTGTTGACAATAGCTTATTTACGATTGAGACGCCTATTGCACCCGCCGTAATCGCACCAAATAGCTCACAAGATGTGACGCTGCGATTTACTCCAGTTGCTGAAGGCAGCCAAAGTGGCACCCTTGATATTGCGAGTGATGATGCGGACGAGGCAATCGTTTCTATTGCATTAGATGGGAATGGGACAACACCTCCCCCTATGGAGCCACAGATTGAGTTTAGCCCCACCTCACTCGATTTTGGGGATGTTGAAATTGGTCAGTCTGCTGATTTGCAAATAACGGTGAGCAATAGTGGTCTTGCTGATTTAACCGTATCAGAAATTGCTATTGAGGAAGGTGTCTTTTCGCTTAATTCATCAAATATCCCGGCTGTGATTCCACCAGCAGGATCCATTGATGTAACGATTAGCTTTGCGCCAGATGTGGAAGGGGAGCACGCCACTGTACTGATTATTGTGAGTGATGATCCAGATGAAGGGTCTATTTCTTACCCCGTAGATGGTGCAGGTGTCGCTCCACCACCGCAAGAGCCCGATATTACGCTGTCTCCGCTTTCTGTTGATTTTGGTAATGTGGCACCGGGCGGTAGCTACTCTCAAACGGTAACCATTTCTAATGACGGTATCGTTGACTTAAATGTTTCATCTTTTAGCGTGACCAACCCACTGTTTGCAATCTCTTCAGCAACCACCCCTATTGTGATTGCACCAGGTGGTATCAGCAATGTCACAATCACGTTTAGCCCAACAGAAGATGGCGCTCAAACGGACACACTGACGATTGTGAGTGATGATCCAGATGAAGCAAGCGTTGATGTTGCTATTCAAGGAACGGCCGTTTCTGCACCTGCTGTCGCTTATCGAATCAATGCAGCCGGCGACGCTTATACTGATTCAAACGGTTATGAGTTTGAGGCTGACAAAGCCTACTCTGCTGGTGATTTTGGCTACTCTGGCAACACACGCTCTTTCGATTTTAATTCAGAGATTGCTAACACGACAGATGACCCTCTTTATCAAACGGTTAAAACAAATGCGAACTTTAGCTATTTGTTCGATTTAGAAGATGGTGAATATACAGTCATCCTCCATTTTATGGAGCCATGGCAAGACCAAGCCGGTGAACGAACTTTCGATGTGATTATTGAAGGTGATGTTGCTCTCGATGATTATGATATTTTTGCGGCGGCTGGTGGTCAATACACGGCCGTTTCTGAAACGGTGACTGTCAATGTTGAAGATGGACAACTAAATATTGACTTTGATAATGTCCTCCGCGCCTCTATGATTTCTGCAATTGAAGTGATTGGTGGTGGGCCTGCCGAACCACCAACACCAGAAGCTGATATTTCGCTTTCAGCGACATCTTTGGACTTTGACCAACTGTTATTGGGTGAAACCTCTGATTTGGTTGTGACAGTCTCAAATGATGGTGAATTAGATTTGACAGTTTCAGACATGACGATTGCAAATGGGGTATTCACTATTGAATCTCCTGCTGCACCATTTACATTGTCTACTGGCCAATCTCAAGATGTGACTGTCCGTTTCTCGCCAACAGCTATCGGCGAAGAAACCGGCTCCCTTGACATCACAAGCGATGATCCAAATGATGGTCTGGTTTCAGTTGCTTTAACAGGTGAAGGTGTTGATGAAATTGTAGAAGTTCCAGAACTTAACGTATTTGATTGGGATCGCGAAGTCACCGAACAGCATCGTGGATTTCCAAATAATACACCTCCACGCGAAAACTACGACTATACAGGTACACCAAACTATGCAAATGGAACGCTTTACTTCCGTGCAGAAATTCATAATCAACCTGTGGCTCAGCAGCAAATGAAAATCCAATTATGCTACTGGCAAGAGCTCAATGGTGATAACTTTGCTTTGGAAAACTGTGGAAGCTTGAATGTAGTTGCGGGTAACCCAGGCAATGTTGTATGTTGGGATCAGCCCATTGCCACAATGTGGAAGTTGAATAATCAACCAATTGATTGGACCCGTGAACGCTATCGTATTGGTTTGGCAATTAAGAATGGTGCCAATCAACCAGTCAGTAATTACAATGGTTGGAATTGGAACGGTGAAGATCCAGCAGATTGGTATCCATTGGATATGCACTTCACTGCGATTTTGGTTGCTGAAGGGGAAACATTCTCTGGATTTGCTGACTGTACAATTGATTAGTCAGTGTGATTAACGAATCAAGGGCTAGTTGGGAAAATAAATCTCAACTAGCCCTTTTTTTGTTTAAAAGAGGCGACCTTGCTGCAACGGCCGTATTTCCCGATCCGGTAACCCTACAATTTTTCGAAACCGATTACAGGTTGCTGGAGAATGCCCCGAAAAATCATTATTGAAATAACAGAAGATATTTGAAACCTTGTCGAAATAAGGTGTTATTTTCTGATGCCAGCTGTTCAATTCTGGTGTTAAATCAACGAGTTCTTTGTCTTTTGTGGCATATTGCCCGTGTGGACCAATAAAGCGGCAATAGAGAAAATCTGTGGTGTGAACGATTTCTTTGGGGAGGTGGATGTAATCAGCCGAAACAAAGCAACAGTTATGATTTTGGAGCAAAACGGCCGTTTCTGGCTGAACCCAGGAACGGTGACGAAACTCAACTGCATACCGTATATGTTTTGGAAGTTGAGATAGAAAAATCTGTAAGTCTTCTTGATATTGCACTGTGAACTCAGGCCCAAACTGGATAAGCACAGCCCCTAATTTATCCTCAAGAACTTGGACGCGCTCAAGGAAGAGCTGCATTTGTTCAATGGAAATATGTAAGGGTTGTTCGTGTGTGATTTGGCGTGGGGTTTTTAGGCAAAATTTGAACTTCTTTGGTGTACTGTTCTCCCATTTTTGAAGCTGTTCTACACGGGGAATACCATAAAAAGTTGAATCAATTTCAACGGAGTCGAAATGTTGGCTGTAGTGGGATAAATAACTTTTGGCATTCATTCCCGCAGGATAAAATGAGCCAACCCACTGCTTGTAGCCAAAACCCATTGTGCCAAGGTGCCAATTTATTGAAGACATAGGCGTGATTTTAGCTCAATTTTGGTTCAGGCTGGATTGAAGCCGGTGCAATTTCAGGTTCAGTCGTAAGGGCTTCGTTGGCTAATAATACGGCCGTAATCCACACTAAATCGGCTAACAGCAAATGGATGACCTGCATCCATACTGGAGCCAACAATAAAACATTAACGACACCAACGGCTAATTCAATACCAAATAGCCATCGCATCCAAATTGAAAATCGACGCACCGAAGGGGAATTTATTTTTTCAAGTAAGATATTGCTGGCCATAAGCAGATAGATACCCAGAGCAACACCAATAATGGGGTGATAGACACGCAGTCGGACTAAGAAGTTGGCACCGGGTGAGAAATCCTCTCTAAATCCTTCTAATAGAGATTCTGAGGGGAAAAGCGTATCTCCTAAAGCTGTGATTGCTCCTGAGGCCCCAAGCAAGAAAAATCCAGCAGCTCCAATTCCTAATAGCCAAGCCGTTTGTGAATCGCGAAAATGGAATTGAACTTTTTTGTCGCTTGCCCACCAGCCTGTTAAAACAATTGCTGCAATCAAGAAAAAGGTGTTGACAAGATGGATCGCAATCATAACTGCTCGTTCAATTGAGCTATTGTCGCCGACTAATTCTAGACGAACCAACAGTGCGCCTATTGCCCCTTCCATGAGGATAAAGAAGAAGGAGATCACTGCTCCTCTGCGAACCAAATGTTTTTTAGGGAAAACTCTATATGCCCAAATGAGCATGATAAGCACTAAAAGGCCAGATAGACTACTTGTAATTCGATGGGATAGCTCAATCATCGTTTCCACAGATTCTGGACGAGCGATGATTTCACCATTGCAAGTCGGCCAATGGCTCCCACAGCCAGCGCCTGAACCAGTAGCGCGCACCACGGCACCCCACAAAATGACGAGCAAGGTATAGGCCAAAGTGACCCAAACAAAATTGCGGAATTTTTGTGTTTGCATAGTTGAATTTTATCGAAAAATGAATTATTTGCTTCTCTTGTTGAGGATTTCTCAGGATTGAAGAAGATATTAATTGTTGAAAATAAGACTGCCTAGACTTTGGGTATAAAAGGAAATTATTTTGAGTAATACGGCCGTATTACTCATCCTCATCTCGTTCAGAAATGATGCGTTCCAATGGATCTTCATCTTCTTCAGTCACCATTGTACGCCGCGTTTTGCCACCAGATTTTGGATCTTCGACGAGCCCCATTTCAAATAGGTGTTCCATAATGCGAGCTGCACGAGGATAACCCACTTTAAGGCGACGCTGTAAGAATGATGTTGAGAGAAAATCTTGTTTTTGAGCCAAATCAATAGCGGCTTCAAGTAAGGCATCTGTTTCATCGAGAAGGGCATGTTTCGCAATGAGGCTTTCCCATGGTGACGGCATTGGCTCCCAATCGGGTAAGGTTTCTGCCCAAAAA
>JANQSK010000501.1 GCA_028284105.1 Anaerolineae bacterium | reverse complement strand
CGCGTCAAATTGAGGGAGATAGCGGACAGCCTGAGAAGACATCCCCCAAGCTGAGGCTCCAATGACAGGCGGGCGTCTATTAAGTACTTTAATTAAATCTTCAGAATGATTAGAGGTTAAATCAACGACTACCGAGAGCGTATCAACGACTTGGGCCCGATGACCGAGCTTTGTAGCAGCTTCAACGAGTCTTTTTGTGCTATAGAGGTGCGGATTTCGAGATAGAATGCCAATTTTCAAAGAATATGTTTACCGATTTTCTGGAATTGATCCCATAGTTAAAGGAATAAGCTCCTCTAACTGTTGAATAGTAATTGAGTCTATTGAATCATAAATTGACTCAGGGTCAAATGTAATGGGCAAAAATCCAGCGGCTTCGGCGCCAACTGAGTCTGCATAGTAATTATCACCAATATATGCGCATTGATGAGGAGATAATTGAGGGAAATAGGACAAAGCATGTAAAAAGATTGTTGGGTTTGGTTTCCAAATACCGATTTCCCCAGCGGCTAAAGTAAGATCAAAAATATCGGCTAAACCTAACCGTTGAACGGCATCATGCAAGGGTGATTCTCGATTTGAAACAAGCGCTAAAAAATAGCCTTTATTTTTCAAATAATGGAGTGTTTTTAGGCAGGTGGGTTCTAGTTGAACATGGGGTTCATATTTTGTTTGAAACCATGTGCTGATGTATTTTGCGCGGTCAAGGCTATTTTCGGCGGGGTCTACAGCATCTAAGAGCAAGCCTGAGTAATAAACCCAAAATTGATTCATGCCGAGACGGTCCATTTCTTCTTTGATTCGCTTATCTTGTGCCCAAAATTGAAAGGCCCATAATTTTACATCTCTGGCTTTTTCAGCCGAAATAGTAATTCCTAACGAGCCTGCGATTTGTATGAAAGCATCGACTGGAGAAGGGGTTGGAATGCGTAAAGTACCATCGAGATCAAAAAAAAACGCTTGAATATTTTCGGGAAAATTCATAGTCTAAACTTAATTGTTTTTGAAGCGTAGGCCATTAGGAAAATGTCACTAGGTCCTCTATTGTGCAAACAATAAAAACGAAAGATGCAATGAGAATCCTGTGCTTTTCCAAATATAAGATTCGTTCGTAGTAGTGGGAGTATGGACTGGTCAACAATGTACGAATAATTTAATTATAGTCTAGTCACAAGAAATCCCCTATTAGAAAGACGTGTTGTTGATGGGAATTTTTAGTGAAAAAATCGATTGTCAGAACGATGGATTATCGTTACAATGCCCAACTTGAAGTCGAAATGATTTCATAGATTCGAGTAAATTACATAGAAATTGTGTTTTTCTTGTTTAATTTATTTGAATTTGGAGACGCTATACATGGTAAATCAAAAAATGGATGCACATGTTATTGTGCCTACGTACAATGAAGCTGACAATATTGATGAGCTGATTTCACAGTTGTTAGCTTTGCCTAATCCTGTGGGAGTCATTGTGGTTGATGATAATTCTCCCGACGGAACAGGTGACAAAGTTGATATTTGGGCTGAAAAACACCCTCATCAAGTTCAATGTGTGCATCGGGCAGGTAAATTAGGATTGGGCACCGCTTACATTGCTGGTTTTAAACGAGCTCTTGAGATTGGTGCTGATCGAATCATGACGATGGATGCTGACTTTTCTCACCATCCCAAATATATTCCCGATATGATTCAGCTTTCAAAGCAAAAGCACGTTGTTATTGGTTCTCGCTATGTGCCTGGTGGGGGCGCTAAGAACTGTACTTGGAAACGAATCATGTTGAGTAAAGGGGCTAACTTAGTCGCTCGTTGGTCTCTTGGATTACAGGCTAGGGATGCAACAGCTGGTTTTCGTCTTTATCGTCGTGAAGTTTTAGAGTCAATACCATTAGATAATATCTTTTCAAGTGGATACTCATTCCTTGTTGAGATGCTTTTCTTATGCCAAAGACGTGGCTGGCAAGTGGGCGAAGTTCCTATTATTTTTGAAGATCGTCGGAAAGGCACAACTAAAATTTCAAAAAACGAAGTCATCAAAGCCCAATATACAGTCGCTCGTTTGTTTTTCCGTAGATTACGTGGTGGTGAACCACGACGACCTACCGTGCCTGTTTCACAACATTAATATGAGTATTAATCAGAAACCCACAGTTGTTCCTGTTATTTGTAATTTATGTGGAAAAGATGACTGGACTGTCCATCTCCCGGCATCGATTGAGGATTTTGATTCTTTGAGTCCTGATGCATTTCGATGTACAAGTTCGGGTTACGGGTCTCATGCCCAAATCGTTAAATGTAACCATTGTAGTTATATCTACGCTAATCCACGCTGGTCTAATGAGCGTCTGATAGATGCCTATGGGGCTGTGGAAGATGCAACTTATGTAGCTGAACGACAGGGTCGAGAATTAACTTTTTCAAAACATTTGCAAGCGATGGAGCGATTTATTGGGGATGCAAACGGCCGTTCCTTGCTTGATGTGGGTGCGTATGTCGGTATTTTTGTAGATACGGCACTAAAAAGCGGCTGGAAAGCAATGGGTGTAGAGCCATCAAGCTGGGCTTCGGCCGAAGCCCAGAAAGACGGACTCCCAATCATCTGTGGTACGCAAGATTCAACAGAACTTGATGGAAAAACATTTGATGTCATCACGATGTGGGATGTGATTGAACACGTCGATGATCCATCAGGAGAAATGGCAAAAGCGTATGCAAGGCTTAAACCAGGGGGTTGGCTCGTCGTTCACACAATGGATGTTGACAGCATGGCTGCAAAACTGTTGAAATCACGCTGGCCCTGGTATATGGATATGCATATTCATTACTTCAGCCAAAATACAATGAAGCAAATGCTTGAACAGAATGGTTTTGAGGTCAAATGGTCGGGTATTCAAAGTCGTTACTTGACATTAAGCTATTTGGGAACCCGAGTCACTGCTTGGCATGAAGGGTTGGGGAAGTTGGCATCTGGCATCATCAATGGACTTGGCATTGGTAAAACGGCCGTTCCTATCAGCTTCGGTGATCTGTTTACAGCCTACGCACAAAAGCCAGAAAAGTAGCTCCTCATTTTAATAGTCTGCTTTGATTCGATGTATTATCCGCGCATTCGCTCCTTTTCTCGCATCATTAACGCAGGTCCTCAAAAAAGAAAGTAACCGCGTAAGCCCACAATGGTACTAGATAAAATACAATAATCTTGTTGAGAAATCAGGTAATATTAAGACCTATGAGCGTTAGGCGGCTTTTTGTTCTGCTTTTTATTGTGTCGCTTTTTGGGATGTCAATTCGGGAAACATTAGATCCCGATCTATGGTGGCATCTTAAAACAGGTGACTATATTCTCCAAAACGGCATTCCCCATCAGGATATTTTTTCCTTCACTGTTCCGAATCACGTTTGGATTACCCATGAATGGCTTTCTGAGCTGTTGATGTGGTTGGTGTATTCGGCAGCTGGTTTACCAGGTTTAATGGTGGTCTTTGCCCTGCTGATCACATTGACGTATTGGATATTATATTTAAGCTGTGAGGGACGGCCGTATCTTGCTGGCTTTGTCGTCATACTTTCTGCCATCACATCCGCCATTGTGTGGGGGGCAAGACCCCAAATATTCAATTTACTGTTGACCGCCGTTTTTGTATGGATTGTCGTCCAATATAAACAATCACCTCATCGAAAGCGATTGCTTTGGTGGATAGTGCCATTAACGGCCGTTTGGGCTAATCTGCATAGCGGCTACTTGCTTGGCGTATTCTTATTAGCTTGTTACGTTGGCGGGGCTGTCCTTGATAAATGGTTTGAAAGCACACGTGCTGAAAAGTTAGAGTGGGCTGAGATTCGCTATTTGGGCATTATTACACTGCTTAGCTTTTTTGCAGCGGCATTGAATCCGAATGGTGTTGAACTGTGGATATATCCCTTTTTCACCTTAGGAAGCCAAGCGATGCAGGTTTATATTCAAGAGTGGCATTCCCCGAACTTTCACTTAGCCATCTTTTGGCCTTTTGTTATTATGCTCACGCTTGGCCCATTGGGATGGATATTAGATGAAAAACGGCCGTCTTTAACAGATGGGCTTCTTTTCTTTGGAACAGGGGCTGCTGGGCTGCTTTCTGCACGGCATATCCCCCTTTTTGCGATAGTTGCTACGCCAATCATTGCCAAATATTTATGGATTAGTCTTGAGAAAACCAGTTTTGCTCAAAGCATATCGAATGAATCCCCGCCACCGACAAGGTTTATGGCTATCATTAATGTCGTTATTTTAGTGCTGGCAATTGGTGGCGTTGCTGGATGGTCAGTTCAAACAATTTCAGAAAACGAGATAGCCATTAATGAACGGTATCCGGTTGCAGCAGTCGACTTTTTAGAAGCAGAGGGTCTCATCAATGAACGAGGCTATAACAGCTATAACTGGGGTGGTTATCTAATTTGGCGAGACATTCCAGTTTTTGTCGATGGCCGGGCTGATGTATATGGCGATCCCTTTTTATTCGAGTATCGTGAAGCATTTGATGCAAGCTCTACTTGGGAGCAACCGCTCAATAATTACGATGTGGCCTATGTCATTATGGAACGGGGTAGTCCATTAAATGCACTGTTAGACTTGCATCCCGACTGGGAATCAATTTACAAAGACACGATTGCTGAAATTTATCTGCGAAAGGATTCCTCCTCTTGACTAGACCACAAATCATCAGAGATTGTGCGTTAGTTGTCGTAGTAGGCTTGCTATTTCAGTTAATTTGGGCGTGGCAATTGCCTTTGCCGCGTTACATGGATAGTTACTATTACACAACAAATGGGCAGCAAATAGCTTCTGGTGCTGGCTTAACAGAAGAAATCATTTGGCAATTTTTAGATAATCCAACTGAATTACCAACCCCTAGTCATTCCTATTGGATGCCACTTCCTTCATTGCTTGCATCAGTTGGATACCTGTTTTCTGATTCATTCAGAGCGGCCCAAGCTCCTTTTTGGATATTGAGTGGATTGCTTCCTTTATTAGCTTATTCGGTAGGCCTTCGACTTGGGCTAGCGCGATGGCAATGTTTGAGTGGTGCTTTACTAACAGCGGCAGGTGGTTTTTACGCTGGCTGGCTGAACCAACCCGCTACTTTTGCGCCTTTTGCTTGGTTTGGCGGACTCTGTTTATTAATGTTGATGCAGGGTGCTGAAGAACAAAAAGTGCGATATTGGTTTCTCACGGGTTTGTTTGCAGGACTTGCTCATTTAACCCGTGCTGATGGTCTTTTGTTTTTAATCACGGCCGTTTTCATCATTCTGATCGCTCATTGGCAAACAAAGAGCCGATGGATACAACAAACGGCCGTTTTAATTGGGGGCTATTTGTTGGTAATGGGTGGATGGTTTATTCGAAACTGGCTCATATGGCAACGGCCGTTACCTGTTGCAGGTACACAAACCATCTTTCTGACAACCTATGATGATCTGTTTGCATACGGCCGTTCCTTTGATCTCAATCATCTGCTTGAATGGGGTTGGGGAAACATCATCAATTCAAGGCTAGACGCTTTAGGGTTATCCTTCCAGACATTATTTGCAATCAATGGACTCATCTTTCTCTTTCCTTTTATGGTTTGGGGATGGATAGTGATGTTTAAAAATAAGCGAAATTTAATTCTACCGCTAACTATTTATACGATTGGCTTATATGCTGCTATGACATTTGTGTTTACCTTTCCTGGCCAACGCGGCGGTTTGTTCCATTCTTCGATAGCAATATGGCCATTTTGCATGTTATTGGCCCCTGTGGGAATTGAACATGCCGTTCAAGCTATTGCAAGACGATTACCCCATTGGCAACCTGAAAGAGCCATGCGCCTGTTCACAGGTTTGTTTGTGGTGACAGCATTTATTATGACAGCGGCACTAACTTTTGCTCGGCAAGAAGATGAGGATGTTTCAACAGCCGTTTATCAAGAAATGAGTTTGCAACTGGCTTCTGACGCCGTTGTCATGGTGGGAAATCCACCCCAATTTCATTATCATACCGGCTTGCAAGCATTAAGTATTCCCAATGAACCGCTTCCTATAATATTGGAAGCGGTAGAAGAATTTGATGTTGACTATTTGATTCTTGATCCAAACACACCTATTCCGCTTCTTCCTTTATATAAAGCAGAACAAACACATTCACAGGTTCACCTGCTCCAAACGGTAGGTGATTTTCAACTTTATGAGCTTACTCAATAGCTGGTGGCAAACACCACGCCTTCGCACCATCATTTTTGTCATGATGGCTATCGTGCTTTTTGGACTGTATCTTGCTTTCTCAGCTTCATTTGATTCTTTAGGGTTTCCACTTGATGATGCCTGGATTCATCAAACCTATGCTCGAAATTTTGCCAGAAACGGCCGTTGGGAGTTTGTTCCAGGTGTGGTGAGCGGCGCTTCAACTTCCCCATTGTGGACCATTCTGTTAGCGATTGGCTATATTTTGCGATTACCCTATTTATGGTGGGCTTATGGACTAGGGTTTGCCGCATTACTACTTTTGGCGTTTGCAACATTTTCGATCTTCAAAGCACTTTGGCCGGAACACCAAAGTGCTGGTGCTTGGGCAACTTTAGCTGTCATGGGGACATGGCCTCTCATTTGGGCGGCAGCAAGCGGTATGGAAACGCTACTTTTTGCTGCACTGGGCCTTTTCACGCTCACTCAGTTGCTTCAGTATTTAAATAACCCTGCAAATCACCAGATTATCGTGAGGATTGGCATCTTATCGGGGCTCTTGATTTTAATCCGACCAGATGGCTTGTTACCCATCTTGCTCATTTTTTCTGCTTTGGCACTTCAATTGGAAAAAAGAGGGCGAAATCTGCTTTTATATGGAGTCACAATTACGGCCGTTTTAGCTCCATATTTTTTCTTTAACTGGACAACAAGTGGCACTATTTGGCCCAGTACGTTTTATGCGAAGCAAGCCGAATATGCCATTTTGCTTGAAACATTTATTGTGCAACGTTTTGTGCAACTGCTGTACTTTAGCCTTGGTGGGGCTTCTGCGGGTTGGCAAGGTATCTCAGCTGCTCATCTCCTATTATTGCCTGGTCTTATTTGGGGAGGCATAGTTGCACTCCAAACTGATTTACAACAAAGGCAGCTGCGTATGACAATTCCCCTTCTTTGGGCTGGGGGGCATATTTTGCTTTATGCGTGGCGCTTACCGTTGACATTCCAACACGGCCGTTACCTAATGGCAGCAACACCTGTTTGGATCATTTATGGTTTTGCTGGCTGGGTATTGTTATGGCAGTCCGTAAAGATGGCTGAGCGGATGAAGTGGATGTTTAAGCAAACCGGCATTTTAACCTATGCGTTGCTGACCATCATCTTTTTGTTTTTTGGGGCTCAAGCGTATGCACGGGATGTGGCATTTATTGAAAATGAAATGGTCAACATCGCTCAATATATAACAAACAACATTCCGGAAGAAGCGATTCTAGCCTCTCATGATATTGGGGCGATTGGCTATTTTGCAGAACGGCCGTTGCTCGATTTGGCAGGCTTGATCTCGCCAGAAGTTGTTCCTTATATTAGTAATGAAGAGGCGCTCGCTAATTATGTTTTGGAGAGCCCTGCAACATATCTTGTTACGGCACCAGGTTGGCCCTATGAAGAAATCGTTAAAAACGGCCGTGTGGAGCTTGTATATTCATCAAATTATCCGTTTACACGCGAAAATGGGCTAAACAACATGACCATTTACCTGTTGAACCCCCCTTAAATCGTTTGCAATGGCTCAAATCTTCATGCTATACTGACGAAGTTCCTAGTACTAGTACTCTGCATCACAGAACTCAACTCAAAGCAATGCACCAAGTAAGAGTGGCAAGGCGAAGTAAAAATAGAAATAGAAAGGTAAGGTAAAAAGTGACACAAGAAATTAGCTTGCTCATCGTAGATGATCACCCAGTGTTTCGCGGTGGACTTATTGATGTAATGGATTTAGACCCTAACATTAAAGTTGTTGGGGAAGCCGCTGACGGTGAAGTTGCTATCGAAATGGCCTACGAGGTAAAACCTCAAGTGATTTTGATGGACATCAATTTACCAACAATCAATGGTTTGCAGGTAACCCGTAAGATCAAATCACAATTGCCAGATGTTAAAGTGATCATGATCACAGGTTATGATGATGCTGAACAGGTATTCCACGCGTTGCGTGCTGGTGCCTCAGCTTACTGTCCAAAAGACATCACCCCCGAAGCTTTGATTGCTGTTGTTTACTCAGTCTTCAACGAGAAATATTACGTTGACGAGAAAACAATGAGCTATGAAGAATTGATGAACTGGGTTGAACAAAAAATCGGCCGTTTTGCTGGGCCATTGGTCAGCGATTCAGAAGATTTGTTCGTTCCATTATCACCACGTGAAATGGAAATCTTAGAACATGTGACTCGTGGTCTAAGCAACAAGGAAATTGCCTATAAATTAGGTATTAGCCATCAAACTGTAAAAAATCATATGACGGCTATTTTGCGTAAATTACGCGTAGATGATCGCACACAAGCGGCCGTTTACGCTTTGCGTCATGGTTGGGTTCGATTAGAAGGGGCTCGCGCATAATCGACCAACTCTCTAAAGTTGAAAAATTGAGTGTTTTTGTGTCAAATACCTGATTTTCTAAAAAGGCAATTGCAACAAAATGGAATCAAATCATTGAGTTGCAATTGTCTTTTTCTCTGATAGGATATGAAACATGAGCGATCAGGATTTAAGTTTCCAAAGTTTTCTAGAAAGTATTAGCAACGATTTTGAACAAACCCAACGAGATCTAAAAGAAATCGATATTCTTATTAATCAAAGTTCGGCAGAAGTTGAGCGTTTGGCGCAGCGTCATGCCCAAGTCACGAATCATACCCGCCAATTCCAAGTGAACTTTGAGACACTTCCCCGAGAAGATATTAAAGAAGGGTACGAAGCATTAGTTGATGCACAACAGCGTCTTTTCACAATGCGGGGTCAGCTTGAAAAACTGCAAAGTGATCAGCGTAATCTTGAACGCTTAGCGGATTTGCAGCGTAGAATCATCGAATTCTCTGGCGGTTCGGTGGTATTACCATCTGATAATGATGGTAAAAAATCGCCAATTGCAACAGAAGGTTCTAATATCATCCGCTTGATTCAAACTGAAGAAGCTGTTCGTCAAAGCCTTGTTCGTCGCATGCATGATGGGGCTGCTTCCTCTTTAAGTAACTTCATTTTACAAGCTGAAATTTGCCAACGTTTCTTTGATGTAAATCCTGATCGAGCCCGTCAAGAATTAAACGCGTTGAAAAGCTCTGCGGCATCTACCTTTAGTGATGTTAAAGACTTTATTTTTGATTTGCGGCCTATGATGCTTGATGACCTAGGGGTAGTGCCTACTCTACGTCGCTATGTGGATTCGGTGCAAGAAAAGAATGGCATTCCCGTTCCAATCACCGTAACCGGTGTAGAACGCCGATTGGAAAGCCATATTGAAGTAACAATATTTCGGAATGTACAGGAGCTTTTGAATAATTCCATTATGCATTCCCAAGCTACACAAATTCAAGTTTCTCTCGATTTAGCACAGGAAGAGATTACGGCGATTGTTGAAGACAATGGTCGTGGTTTTAATGCAGATGATGCTTTAAATGACAATGCTAAAACAATTGGCCTTTCAACCCTCCGCGAACGGATTCAGATGTTAGGCGGTGAGTTGAACATTCAAAGCAGCATGGGGCAAGGAACGAGAATAGAATTCTCGATTCCTATCGATCCTGAACCAGTTAATGTGTAAATAGATATACACAAAATATAAAATTAATTTTATACGTAAGATTGTCGTGTATAATTAAAGTTATTCCAGACAAGACATAGAGATAGCAGTTTCATCTCGGTACATTGTTCCTATTGATAAACAACACTAAAAATTTGTAAGCTTTTACACATAAAGCCAGCCACTAACTGGCTGTGTGATAAGTCTAGAAAACTATAAGGAGGTAAACACAAAATGCTATTTTTGAATCGTGAAAATGGTCAGGGCTTGGTAGAGTATGCACTCGTACTTGTACTTGTTGCTGTTGTAGTTATTGCTATCTTAACTCTTCTCGGTCCTCAAATCGGTAATGTATTTAGCCGTATTGTAAATGGTCTCTCTGCTTAATTAAATATTTATTCAAAGCTATTCTCATTATTTTTGTGAGACCAAATAGAGCCCTATCACGTGATAGGGCTCTATTGCTTTATACATGATTATTGTCTATAGTTGACAATAACGAGTAAAATTGTATGATGAGAGAGGAAAATCAGCTTTATTTAGGCTGGTTTTAGGGAAGATCGCATTTTAAACATTAGCTTTTTACTCAAAATGCATTTTCTATTTAAAGACGAGTAAATTTTGCCTATATTGAGGTGCCAATTCATTCTTAGTAAGAAATAAGCTTTATACTCAGATCACCTATTTCTCAACTACAATATTAGCAATAATTTAAGTATGAGTTTTACTGTATTTGATTTAAATGTAATGAGTTGGTTCTCCAATAATGTAATTGGCAAATAGAATAGTATTCAGTGGAATTGCCAATTCCTCTAATAACCGTAAGTAGAAAAAAGCCTAACTTAAATGTCTTTTCGGTTTACCACAAATCCATTTATGAAAAATAAGCAAAAAGTTAGCCGATTGGTGAGCAATGTCTGACAATATTCGAGTTTTAATTGTAGATGATCTCCCAGAAACACGTGAAAACGTGCGCAAATTGCTTCAGTTTGAATCTGATGTTGAAGTAATTGGTCAAGCTGGGACAGGTGAAGAAGCTGTAGAGATGGCTAAAGAGCTCCAGCCGGATATTATCCTGATGGATATTAATATGCCGGGCATTGATGGCATTGGAGCTAGCCAGAAGATCACAGAAATCGTTCCTACGGCACAAATCATTATTATGTCGGTGCAAAGTGATCCAAATTATTTGCGTCGGGCAATGATGGCTGGTGCTCGTGACTTTTTGACAAAACCATTCGGCGGAGACGAATTAACCGCTGCAATTCGGCGAGTTCATGATAAACGACCTGCTCGTTCTGCTGTTGTTCAGCAACCTCAATATGTTCAAGAGGTGCCTGGACAATCTGCGGCTCAAAGACCCGATGGCAATATTATTGCCGTTTTTAGTCCAAAGGGTGGAGCTGGATGTACCACAATTGCCATTAATATGGCGGTTGCTTTATCAAGGCGAGAATATCGTACATTAGTTATTGATGGTAGCTTGCAGTTTGGCGATGTTGAAGTCATGCTTCAAATGAAAGCTATGACGAGTATTGCGGATGTAAGTGATCCTAATCAGGAACTCGATCCCGATCTTATTAGTAGTGTCGTGCAAATGCATAAAAGTGGCGTTCATGTACTACTTGCACCTCCAAAACCTGAAATGGCAGATATGGTTACAGAGGCTGGGGTTAAAAAGCTACTTGATACACTGAGATTATCGTACGACTATATAATAGTAGATACGAGCTCTTATTTATCTGAAGTTTCGCTTGCTGTTTTAGACAGTGCTGATCGGATAGTTTTGGTTGCACAACAGAGCTTGCCGAGTTTGAAGAGCATTAAGCGATTCTTCGATTTATGTGAAATATTAGATTACTCCCCTGCGAAGGCTTGGTTGGTAGTGAATAAAGCCACTAAGCAGAGAATTTCGATTAAAAATATTGGGGACGCATTGAAGAAACCGGTCATTGCAGTTATTCCTGAAGATCCTATTGCAAATACAAAAGCGGATCAGGGAGAACCTTTATTAGCTGGTCAAGATGCAAAACGACCGATTAGCCAACAGATTCTTAAACTGGCTGAACATGCCATTAAAGAACTTTCTGAAGGTGAACAAGGGTCTGGCTCTGAATCTCAAGAGGCAGAACAAACTGGATTATTGGGTCGTTTATTTAGTAAGCGTGTGAAAGCGGGAGGCTAAAAGTGTCATTATTAAAACGGATTGAACGTAATCAAAGTTCTGCACCATCCTCTTCTCAGCAACAATCTGAATCATCAAAGCTCCAAGAATTGCGGGTAAAACGCTCTTCTCCTGCAGTCGGTTCAAGAGATGCTTACGTTGACTTGAAGAATCGCATCCAACAAAAATTAATTGCTGAGCTTGATCCTAGCATGGACATCACGAAGACGGCCGAAGTACGGGCGACTATTCAAGAGATGTTTGAAGGGATGCTAGCTGATGAAAGCATCGTTTTGACACGCAATGAAAAACGGCGCTTATTTGAATCAATTGTTTCTGAAATTTTGGGTTTTGGGCCTATCGAACAGTTCTTACATAAAGACGGTATTACTGAAATTATGGTGAACGGGCCTAAGAAAATTTTTGTTGAAAGTGGTGGTAAGCTGCAACGTGTAAATGTTGAATTTGAAGACAACGATCATCTTTTAAGAATTATTGATCGAATTGTTGCACCGCTAGGTCGTCGAATTGATGAAGGGTCGCCGATGGTTGATGCTCGTTTACCAGATGGTTCCCGTGTTAATGCGGTTGTACCCCCGATATCAATTGATGGTGCTACGCTCACTATTCGTATCTTTGCGAAGGTGCCTCTTACAATTGAAAACTTGATTGAGTTTGGAAGCTTGACGGTTGAAGCTGTTGAGTTCTTAAAAGCTTGCGTAATCGGCAAGCTAAACATTGTGATTTCCGGTGGTACAGGTTCAGGTAAAACAACAATGCTCAATATTTTGTCAGGCTTTATTCCTGATGGTGAGCGTATTGTAACCATTGAAAATGCGGCTGAACTCCAACTCAGGCAGGATCATGTTGTTCGATTAGAATCCAGAAACGCAAACGTTGAAGGACGTGGTGAAGTCTCTATTCAGGACTTGGTAATTAACTCCTTGCGTATGCGCCCAGATCGTGTTGTGGTTGGGGAGGTTCGTGGTGGTGAAGCATTGGACATGCTCCAAGCGATGAACACCGGTCATGATGGTAGTTTGGCAACAGGCCATGCTAATAGTCCAAGAGATATGCTTTCTCGTTTGGAAACGATGGTATTGATGGCGGGTATGGATTTGCCTCACCGTGCTATTCGTGAGCAAATTGCGGCAGCTGTCCATTTGATTGTCCATTCTGACCGCTTGCGTGATGGCTCACGTAAAGTGACATCAATTAGTGAAATTCAAGGTATGGAAGGTGATGTCATTACGACTTCTGAAATCTTCCGTTTTGAACAAACAAATATTGAAAATGGTAAAGTTATCGGCCGTTTACGCCCTACAGGTTTGCGACCGAAGTTTATGTGGAAGATCCAGGAAGCTGGAATTATGCTGCCACCTTCTATTTTTGGTATTGGTACACGAAGCAGACGCTAATTACGTTTAATTTTATTGAAATCAGTTTAGGAGCTTGAATAAATGAGTCCACTGGTAATAATTCTTGGCATTGTCGCATTTATGATACTAGCAGGTGCTGGTGCAGCATTAGTGCTTGGTGGTGGACGTGGGGATGTTGAAAAACGATTAGACCAATTTGTAAGCACCACCCCTATTGAAATTGAAGAAGAGGTCACGACACAAGCTGGCCCTGAAATTGCAGATCGCTTGGATCAGGTTATTTCGGGTCGGGACTTTGTGAAGCCAATCCGAGACCGAATCAGCAAAGCGGATGTAAAGCTCCGTGTTGTTGAGTATATGGTTTTGGTTGGTTTAAGTGGTGCAGGTTTAGCTTTTGTTACGTACCTTTTGATGAATCGCAATATTGTTCTGGCGATTGTCGGTTTTATTTTTGGGCTCCGTTTGCCTCGCATTCTGCTTGGTGTGGCG
>JANQSK010000492.1 GCA_028284105.1 Anaerolineae bacterium | reverse complement strand
ATCAGCAAAAGGAGAATGATTTTCAGGATCTAAATCCCATTCACCGGCTAAAATTTTGGTTGCCATTTCGTGTAATTGCGGCATAAAGGAACGGCCGTTTACCCACACATCTAACAGCCAAATAAGATGATTAACACCAGCAATTCGAGGCTGGAACGCTTCCGCAGAGATATCAAACAGGCGTGCCAAATTTTTGCGGACACCTAACCATTCATGACATAAGCCGATCGTTTTTATTTGAGTTTCACGGGTCACCGCACGGGTCAACGTCGTCATCGGATTAGTGTAGTTGAGCAACCACGCGTCAGGACAATGGATTTCCATTTGTCTGGCGATATTGGCAACAACAGGGATATTTCGCAGGCCGCGTGAAAGCCCACCGGGACCTACCGTGTCCCCAACTGATTGATAGATGCCGTATCGCGCTGGAATTTCTAAATCATGACGCATCGCATTTAAGCCACCCGTTGTGATAGTGAGTATCACAAAATCCGCCCCGTCCAGCGCTTCTGCCAAATCCCTTGTTTGATGGAGCTGAAAGTCAAAGCCACCTGTTTGGATGAGCAGCTGACCCATTTGATAAACGAGATCCATTGCTTCAGGGTCAATATCGTGCAAGACGATAGTGCTTCCAGCAAGTTCAGGTGTCATGACCAAGTCTCGAATAAAGAGAGGCCCCCAGCTATAGCTCCCTCCTCCCACAATGACAACTTTAATCTCGCTCATTCAACCAGCTCCTGACTATAGTTCTCGTCCATTTGCGTCTCTCAATCCTTCTTGAACTGTTCGAATGTTAGTATGTCAAACAACACGATAGAAAACAAAAAAGTCCCACAATCGCCCTCTAGTCAATGGGTCCCATAATGTGCAAATAAAACATTGAAACCTCTAACAACTCGAGGGGAAATGCGCTATATTTATATTAAGCTACTTATATTTATCCAAAAACATAGACTGCTTGCCCGGCTGTTCTAACTTCTTATAAGAAGAACAGGTCGGACGCTCTCAAAAACCTAAAATAATCAAAATGGAATAATATGGACAACACAAAAGCAAACATTCTAATTGTTGATGATAATTTGCAGGGTCTTCGTCTTTTGATGGGTATTTTGACCGAACAATATGATGTCCGTCCGGCAAACAGTGGTCAAACCGCTTTGAGGAGCATATCAAGCAAGCTCCCAGATTTGATCCTCTTAGATATTGAAATGCCCGAGATGAATGGCTATGAAGTCTGCAAACAGTTGAAAGCAAGCCCAGAAACGAAAGATATTCCCGTGATTTTTATCAGCGCGTTAGATGAGCCATTTGATAAAGTAAAGGCTTTTAATGTTGGCGGTGTTGACTACATCACCAAACCGTATCACGTTGAAGAAGTGTTAGCCCGAATATCAACCCATCTTTCTCTATTTCGATTACAACAAGAATCCCAACAGCTGAATGAGCGATTACGCCAATTACTACGACAATTTGCTTCTAAAGAGGTGGCTGACGAGATATTGAAAGAAGGTTTTTCATTGGGTGGCAAACGTGTCGAAGTGACTGCGATGTTTGCTGATATTCGCTCTTTTACATCAATTACTGAATCGCAACCACCAGAAGCAACTGTTGAATTACTCAATGATTATTTCGCCCACATGCTGGAAATTATTAGTCAAGAAGGGGGGATTGTGAATCAAATTGTGGGTGATGGATTTATGTGCATTTTTGGTGCACCTATTCATCAAAACGATCATGCGCAGAGAGCCGTTCGGGCGGCCTTAGCCATGATGTCACGAATCGAACAATTTAATCAAGAACAAAGTGCAAAAGGGAAGGTAACCATTCGTATTGGTATTGGAATAGCAACGGGGCCAGGCGTTGCGGGTTACGTGGGCACTCAAACTCGAACAACCTATACATGCGTTGGGAGCGTTACAAATCTCGCGGCCCGTCTTGAAGCGACCACAAAAGAAATAGGTAAACCAATTCTAATCGACAGCAACACCCAACGTGCTTTAGACAAATCGATTATCGTTGAAGATGAGGGACAATTACAGCTTAGAGGCATGGTTGATTCTCAGATCTTTTCTGTTCCACTCTCTCAGGATTGACTTTCTATACCTTGTGGGAGCTCGATTTTAGGGAAACGGCCGTAACCAACCTAATCAATAAGATCGATACAACTATTTTACTGGGGCAACATGAACCAGATCAGCAATTTTCATATACTCAAACTCATAGGCCAGCTCATTAAAAACATCGGCTAACTTTGGGTTATGCATATGAACTTCATCAATTAGCTGTTCAACTAGCTCAACGTCTAGAACAACAGCTGCCTCTCGTAATTTTGATAACAACTCAGCGGGCAAAGCAGTTAAGG
>JANQSK010000307.1 GCA_028284105.1 Anaerolineae bacterium | reverse complement strand
GCTTTTGTTCTCCTGAAAGTAATTTTCATTTTACCCTTGAGTATTCAAAATATTTGTTGAAAATTACTTAGAAATAAGCTTCGGAACCTCGAGGAAACGAAGTTAATAGCCGACGTTTTATTCAAAGCAGGAACTTCGTTTCACTTAAGACTCTTGAAAACAAAATTCCCTTATGGTATGCTGTTCTTAATTCTGGCTCTTCCCCATTTCACCCCCCAACTTTAAACCAATTGATCAAACAAATAGCCTTGCACTTTTCACTTGTCATGCCGAGCGAACAGCCCATATAGACACAATTTCAATAACAGAGCCGAGGCATCTCCCCATAAACCACATTCACACGATTGCATACATTTCAATTATGAAGATGTCTTGACTCGATATTTTTGAAACCCCGTTAATAGTCCTCTCACTCGATACGACATTTGTCTTAAATAAACCAAAATACATTTATCAAAAAGGAAAAATAAATGGAAGACATTATTATAAAACTAAAAACCATTTGGGATGGAGAAGAAAACATCATGAAGGCCGGGGGCACTTACGCCTCATGGCAGCTCAGGAAATGCTTACAGCTTGTACAAGAGTTAGAAACTTATACAGATCATCCAAAATATTCTAAAATTAAAGGTATGCTGCAAGAGATGATTGTCCTTTACCAAAAAGCGCTCCATCGGCATAATTCTCAATCCCGCAAATTTATTGAATATGACCTAACCACAGGAATGCCCCTCAATGGCAGCACCCCCATGGAACCGATCAAGCTCAAACCACCTCGAAAATCTGACTAAGCAATTGCCGAATTAGGCAACCCCACGGATAATAACTTCAGGGAAGGAAGGCAATATTGCTGACATGCTGATGGCTAACAAGCTAACAGCTCCAAATCTGGAGGAAAATCGATGACTGCCTCAGTCACATCACCATTATCCAATTTATCTGAAAAAGAATACAACCGACGCATACGGGCTTGGGCTTTATACGATTGGGCCAACTCTGCATTTGCAACAACGATTTTAGCGGCCGTTTTACCTGCTTATTACAGCAGCGTTGCGGGGGCGAATTTGCCAAGTGCAGCGACTGCGACCCAGTATTGGAGCATCACGCTCTCTATCTCAGTGTTTATTGTTGCTCTTTTGTCTCCTATTTTGGGCACCGTGTCGGACATTATGCGCGGGAAGAAGAAGTTTCTTTCCCTCTTTGTCACGATTGGGGTGATTGGCACCGGTTTATTGGTGCTAGTTGATTCTGGGGATTGGCTACTCGCCTCGATCTTCTTTCTGATTGGCCGAATAGGCTTTGGGGCCGCCAATGTCTTTTACGACGCCCTCTTGCCTCATGTCGCCAAAGATGAAGACCAAGATAAAGTATCCACCCAAGGGTATGCACTGGGTTATTTGGGCGGCGGTATTTTGCTGGCCATCAACGTCGTGATGATATTTATGCTTCCTGGAAACTGGGGCGTGCGCTGGTCGTTATTTAGTGTGGCGATTTGGTGGGCTGTTTTCTCGATTCCGCTTTTCCGTGTGGTACCTGAACCAGAAACAGCAAGCCGTCAACTGGAACCGGGTGAAAGCTTGGTTCAAGTCAGCTTTGCTCAAATCCGTCAAACCCTACGTGAAATTCGCAACTATCGAGAGCTGTTCCGATTTTTGGTCGCTTTCCTCATTTACAACGATGGCATTGGGATCATCATTTCAGTTGCTGCGATTTATGGGGCAGAGCTAGGCTTTAGCACCACGGAGTTGGTATTAGCCATCTTGCTCGTTCAGTTTGTTGGGATTCCGTTTAGTCTTGTTTTTGGTAATTTGCCAACAAAAGGGAACAAGCGTCAAACGATGTATGTGGCGTTTGTCATTTTCAATATTATCACATTGCCTCTGGTTGGTATTTTGGGCAAGTTTTTACTCCCGAACGGTCTAACCGGGACACCATCACCTAATTTTGTGGCAACAGCAACGGCTGTTGGGCAAGGTGTCCACTCCGTTGACTCTGGCGCATTTGTTTTAAATGGCGCCTTTGCTGAGGAAACCGTGTCGGGTGAGATGCGTGGTCAAGGCTGTGCTTGGTATGCCTTTGGTTGTGATGAAGCCCAATTTGATGCAGTATATGCGGTGACGGATGATGTAAACGGCCGTGTTGATTTCCCCTTCAATGGACAGCCCATCGAACTCACTTATAGCACAGGTCCCGATCGCGGTATTTGGGCTGTTGAGCTCGACGGTCAGCCGCTCCTTGATGACGAAGGTGAGCCAGTAGTCATCGATGCCTACAATGCAACAGAGCGATTTGATGTGACCACAAGCATCACTGCAAAAGCCGAAGGCGAACACATCCTCTCCATTGTCAATACAGGGAACAATTCGGCTGAAAGTTCAGGCAATGTGCTTTCCGTTTCACAAGTTGAAGTACTCCAACCCCTTCGAAGCAGTAATCTAGGCGTCATTATTGGCGTTTTATTTGGATTACAAGCTATTGGCGGTCTTTTTGCTTGGCTTACAGGACCACGCCTGTTCCAAGGTATCGCTAATATGCTGGACACCAAACGCAGCATCATTTTGGCGCTTATCGCCTACTCCATCATTGCAATTTGGGGTTTCTTCCTAAATTCAGTCATTGAGTTCTGGTTCTTAGCCTTTATGGTCGGGGTGGTGCAAGGAGGTAGCCAAGCATTAAGTCGTAGTTTATATGCGGCGATGACCCCAACAGCGATGAGCGGTGAGTTCTTTGGCTTCTTTAGCATTATGTCTAAGTTTGCATCATTCTTGAGCCCACTCGTTTTTGTCATTTCTGTAGCTCTCTTTGACAGCAGCCGCCCTGGTGTTGCCAGTCTTATCTTATTCTTTGGCGTTGGTATCTTTTTACTCACTCGGGTAGATGTGGAAGCTGGAAAGGCGTATGCTCAGCAAAAAGATGCCGCCCTTGCAGCGGCAGATTAGGAGATACACATGGCTTGGATCAAAACCGTCAATGAAGATGAAGCAGAAGGGTATGTTGAAAAAGCGTATAAGAGCACAATGCGCTCATGGGGCGGCGTTGACAACATTGTTAAATCAGCAAGCCTAAGTCCAGCCGGATTGCGCTCTATGATGACCTTTTATCAGGGCGTCATGCACGGTGATTGTGACATCACCCTTGCCCAACGAGAAATGATTGCCGTTACCGTTTCAGTGCTCAATGAATGCCATTATTGAATTCGCCACCATGGAGAAGGTCTTCTCCGTGAGGTGAATGATGAGGCATTGGTTGACCAAATCAAAGTAGACTATCGCGAGGCCAATCTATCCGAAGCCAATCATGCCATGCTGGACTATGTGCGGGTAGTTACGCTACATCCTGCTCAAACAAAAGAAACCGACATTATACGTCTACGCAAAAATGGCTTTAGCGACAAAGCAGTTCTAGAAATCAATATGATCGCTTGCTTTTTCGCTTGGTGTAATCGATTGGTGGATGGACTCGGTGTGGAGTTAGAAAATTTTTGGGAAATTGAGGGAGTGAGCAATGTCTAGCGAAGGAAGTCGAGCACTACGCCATTAGGAAGATTGGGTAATTGGAAAATTGAATTATCCCCAATCTTTGCCGCGTGATTGCTTCTTCTCAGAAAGTTTACGTTTATCCGCGAGTCGTTTTTCATTGACGGCTCGCGGTTTTTTTGTCTTTTTGCGAACCTTTTCTGGAATGAGTGCGGTCGCTAACAGCTGCTGGAATCGAGCAACGGCCGTTTCTCGGTTGCGATGTTGGCTTCGTGAATCTTGCACATGAATTTGCAGCAGCCCTTCTTTATCCAAACGATTAGTGAGCTTTTTCAATAAGCGTTGCCGAATCACATCTGGTAAGACAGGTGAGTTTTCCACGTCAAAGAGAAGCGTCACCTTGGTTGACGCCTTATTAGCGTGTTGCCCACCAGGACCACTGCTTGTTGAAAAGCGAAATGTCAGTTCGCTCATTGGAATGGTTAGTGATTCATTGATCACCACTACGTTCTCGTCCATAACAGATGTACAATAATGGTTTTGAAGAGGAAAATCAACTTTTCAAAGTAGGATCCCAGATGTAAGAACAGAAACTATCTCGATAAGTAGGTTGGGTGAAAGGGTGACAAGGTGAGCTAAAACATGTATACACAAGGAATCAGCAATCCATGGAAAGCAGCTAATCACATATGAATGCTCTAATCCCTGATCCCCAATCCCCAATCCCAAACTACGTCCACATCTTTTTTCTCGATGGGGTTGGGCTCGGTGAAGACAACCCTGAAACAAATCCTTTTGCCACGGCCGATTTACCAAACCTCAATAGTTTATTGGGGGAAAAATGGTGGGTGAAGGGTAACGGCCGTATTTCAACCGACCGCGCCTCATTTGTGCCAACAGACGCAGGGCTGGGTGTCCCAGGTCGGCCACAAAGCGCTACAGGGCAAGCCATCATTTTGTCAGGCCGTAATGTTTCGCAGGCGATTGGGGAGCATTATGGACCCAAACCTAACCCAGCCGTTACTGAAGAGGTTAAGAAAGGAACCCTTTTTAAAGAAGTGGTTGAGGCAGGTGGCAAAGCAGCCCTGATCACACCTTATCCACAAGACTTTTTTGACGCGATTAATCAGGGTAAGCGACTGCTCTCCTCCGTGCCTCTCGCTGCAAACAGTGCCGGCATTCCACTCATGACAGCAGAGGATTTGATAAACGGCCGTGCAGTCAGTCCCGGATTTACAGGGCAAGCGTGGCACGATCTGCTAGGGTATCCTGATGTGCCAATTTTGACGCCTCATCAAGCGGGTCAGCAAATTGCCAATATTGCTAAAACATACGATTTCAGTTTTTTTGAGCATTGGCCAAGCGACCGCTTTGGGCATCGTGGCCCTCTAGAAGATGCCGTTTCTCATTTGGAGCTGATTGATGCAGCATTAGGTGGGCTATTTGAAGCGTGGGATGATGAAAACGGTCTGCTCATCATTACCAGTGACCACGGCAATATCGAAGATAAATCTCATCGCCGTCATTCAATGAATCGTGTGCCTACTATTTTGATTGGGAAAGAACACAAGAAATTAGCCAAGCAGGTTCATGACCTATCAGATATTGCCCCAATTGTCAGAGAGCGATTAAAATTCAACTGAGAAGGAAAAGTATTGCCCCAACGCAATACGATAGGTTGAGAGCTATTACACTCACCGAGGAGATGTTACAAA
>JANQSK010000305.1 GCA_028284105.1 Anaerolineae bacterium | reverse complement strand
ACCATTTCCGAACCGGTCAAAATCTTGTTTTCTGTTTTTAGATGGTATTTACCATCTTCATAAACCTCTGAAGCTGCAGCATCCATTGCCAGCATAATTTGATCGCCAGGATGATAACCAGCCTTTTCAATCGCTTCCATAATTAAATCAAAAGCTTCGCTATTCGCTGACACTTTTGGTGCAAATCCGCCTTCATCACCGGTCGTTGTGCGATACCCTTTACTATGGAGAACCTTTTTTAATGAATGATAGATTTCAACGCCCCAACGAAGCCCCTCAGAAAAGGTATCTGCACCAACTGGCATAACCATAAATTCTTGAAGATCAGTTGAGCCAGCCGCATGTTTTCCACCATTCATAATATTCATCATCGGAACGGGTAATGTGCGACCAGAAACACCACCTAAGTAGCGGTAAAGTGGCATTTGTACGCTAGAGGCAGCGGCATGAGCAACAGCTAGAGAAACACCTAGTATTGCGTTGGCTCCGAGATTGCTTTTATTTTCAGTACCATCAAGCTCAATCATTGCCATATCGATGCCAACCTGATCAGTCGCATCCATACCAAGCAGTTCTTCGGCAATCGTCTCATTTATGACGGTAACGGCCTGTTGCACACCCTTTCCACCATAGCGGTTTTTATCGCCATCCCGCTTTTCCCAAGCTTCATGTACACCAGTAGATGCACCTGATGGAACAATAGCGCGACCAAATGAACCTTCCGTTAATTGAACCTCAACTTCAACAGTTGGATTCCCGCGTGAATCAAGCACCTCACGCCCATGAATTGAGCCAATAAAACTCATTTATATCTCCTTACACTTTATTGCAGGCAAGCATGCTGTGGTTAGGACTTGCCTTATCTTTTTCTTAAAGGGAATCGTGGAAAAAATGTTGACTTATGGAACAATCAATGATGTAATTGATCAAAGTTTCAGATTACGTTGATGACCATTTATCTATACACATTGGGGACTATACAAAAGCTTCATGCTTTGAGCAAGCATAAAGTGACCGTTTTCCCCCTTGTCAACTTATCTCGAGAAAGCTATAAAGTGCACTATGCAAAACACAGCAACGGCCGTTGATTTTAATCACATTCACGCTCTATGGGGCAAAATAACCCGTGAAGTTTCTGACATATTTGATGCACATGGCGTTTTAGCCGCAGTTGCACACGAAGTTGCAGTCTATACGCAGTCTACAACCATCGTGGGGATAAGTGGCCCTCAAAACCGATATTATGATGTTTGGGTATGCAATGGCGAAGGGAATCTTCAACAAACACGTTGGACCCGAGACGTCGCCTCGTTTGAACACCTCATCAACATTGGAAGGGCTAAAACAACAGACAAGCTCAGCCAATCACCCTCAGAACTCGTAAAGAGTGAGCTTTGGCAATATCCAAAGGAAGCTATACTTTCTGTACCCATTCCATTCCCAGGTCGATATGAAGCGGTATCTCCTCCTGGCATATTGAATATTGTTGATCCTCACAGCAATTGCCCTTTAAATGAAACAAATATTGAAGAGCTTTCTCTCTTCGTGACGATGGTTTTAGATAGAGCCCACTTGAGGCACAATGTTGATCGTCAAGATATTGAATTCGCTGTTGTATCAGAAATCAGTTATGCCTTAACATCGACTCTGAGCCTTCAAAATATTTATAGTCAACTCATGGAGCCCGTTCGTCGGACCATTAATGTTGAGTCGATATCAGTAGGACTAATCGAACCTACATCAGGCGATATTACGTTTGTTGATATTTTGCTAGGCCCGCTTTTTGAAGATCTTCCACCTATTCAGTTAAAGAAAGGGCAAGGGATCGCTGGCTGGGTTGCTGAACATAGAGAACCCATCATCATTAATGATGTTTACTCAGACGGCCGTTTCTACTCTACCGTAGATAATCAATCAGGTTTCCGAACAGACTCTATGGTTTGTATTCCTCTCCAAGTCGAAGAGCGCATGATTGGCGTTTTACAGGCGATTAACAAACAAGGTAGTGATTTCAATGAAAATGATTTGAGATTGTTACAGGCGATTGGTGGTCCACTTGCAGCTGCAATTGAAAACTCACGTCTCCATGATGATGTGATCTCAGAAAAGCGCCGTATTGAAACGATCTTTGCCAATATGTCTGAAGGGATGTTAACCATTAATCGAGATGGGTTAATCACCCATGCGAATGATTCATTATTATCCCTCCTATCAAAAGATCTCAACGAGCTCGTTGGAAAGGCTGCAGAACAAGAATTTAAACTTACGTCTGGCACAATGGCAGCTTATCTTGATGATGTCAGAGCATCCGATGATGAATCCCCTCAACTTGCAACAGACATCATTTTAGAAAACAAAAAAGTTGATACTCAAAACGGTGTTCCCGTTCTGATGAGTGGTGCATCAATTAAAGATGAAGCCGGTCATCTAAACGAAATGATCATTGTTTTTAGTGACTTACGGATGATTCGTGAGGTTGAGCGCATGCGAGATGATTTCTTCCATGGGATCATTCATGAGTTACGAACACCCCTAGCCACTATTTTGATGTACGCTCGTCTTCTTCGAGAGGGCAAAGCGCCACAAAAAGAAAAAGCAGAACGGTTCCTTGGTGTGATTGTTCGGGAAAGCGACCGTCTTCAAAAAATGGTTCGCCAAATGCTCCAACTTGCTAAGATGGAAGCCCGCGAATTGCAAAGAGGTGAGAAACCAATTGATCTTATCCCCATATTTGATGAGATGATTCCACCAATGGCAGACCGAGCAACAGAAAAAGGACTCACCTTTTCACACCGTATTGCCGAAGAGTTACCAGCCGTCCTTGGCAATCGAGATATGTTCTATTTGATATTCAAGAATTTGGTGGACAATGCAATCAAATTCACGCTAGATGGTTCCGTGCAATTCCAAGCAAAACAAGTGAAGAATACGATTGTTGTAACTGTCAAAGATGATGGGATAGGCATACCCAAACACGCCTTACCTAACTTATTCGGCCGATTCTTTAGAGCTCAAACGGCCGTTGAGCGAGGCATTGGTGGTACAGGTCTAGGGCTTTATATGGTTAAACGTGCCATTGAAAATTATAATGGTTCTATTAAAGTAATGAGTGATACAGGCAAAGGAACCACTTTTACAGTGACTTTACCTATTGCTCAGATATAATTTAAAGTGTAGTTTTTGTTCAACAAAGTGAAGTGGTATCTTATTATCACTTTGATTTATAAATTATTTCAATTGAAAGTGACAATCACTATTGGTGATCGTCACTTTTTTATGTAAATTTCGCAATGAATCTTGATTGAATTCAAGTCAAAATGTGAAATTTACTCGGTAAAAATCAAAATTCAGCCAATCCCACTTCAAAGTGCATTTTGATTTTTACATAGTGTCCTATGGGAAGAAATCCAATTTACCTAGATCATGGTGCTTCGACACCTGTTCATCCTGAAGTCATTGAGGCAATGGTTCCATATTGGACGGCCGTTTATGGTAATCCTTCTTCATCTCACAGCTTTGGTCAGTCTGCAGGAGAAGCACTCGAAGATGCAAGACGCCAAATTGCCTCATTGCTTAACGCAACACCCAAAGAAATCGTGTTTACAGGGTGTGGCTCGGAAAGCGACAACATGGCTTTGCGTGGTGCAATGTTTGCAGCCAGGAACAATAGTAAGGGAAATCACCTTATTACGAGCTGTATCGAGCATGAAGCAATTCTCGACACCACACATCAGCTCGTTGAACAGTTCGACTTTGAAGCAACCATTTTACCCGTTGACCAAAATGGACAAATTAGTCTAGCAGATGTCAAAAGCGCCATTCGGCCTGATACAGTTTTGATAAGCATCATGGCTGCGAACAATGAAATTGGCTCACACCAACCTATTCAAGCTATTGGCCAACTTGCAAGAGAACAAAGTATCCTGTTCCATACTGATGCTATCCAAGCCATTGCTAATCAAAAGTGGGATATGGCAACCATGCCCATTGATATGCTAAGCATCGCTCCTCACAAATTTTACGGTCCTAAAGGGGTCGGTGTTCTTTATATTCGCTCTGGATTAAAAATTGAACCCACATTGACGGGTGGTGGCCAAGAAGAAGGTCGTCGTTCAGGGACCGTGAATGTCCCATTTGCTGTCGGTGCTGCTAAAGCACTTGAAATGGCAATGAATCATTTAGAACAGCGACAAACTCATTACACAACTTTAAGAGATAAACTGATCGAGGGCATATTAACGGCCGTTCCTGACGAATGTATTCTTACAGGTCATCCTACCGATCGACTCCCCCACCATGCAAGCTTTGCCTTCAAAAACATTAATGGCAATGATTTATTGATGCATTTGGACATGGCAGGTATTGCAGCCAGCAGTGGTTCAGCCTGTAAAACAGGGGATCCCAAACCATCTGCTATACTAGAAGCTATTGGATTAGATTCAGAATGGACGCTAGGTGGCCTGCGTTTAACCGTTGGGACACAAACATCTGAAGCAGATATTCATTTTGTGATTGACACGATTCCAGGAATCATTGAAAAGCAAAAAAAGCTTCAGGCTTTATTGAATTAATCATGACAACGAACGAGACAAAAAAACCACGGGTTGTCGTCGCAATGAGCGGCGGCGTAGATAGCTCAGTTGCAGCAGCACTCCTTGTTGAACAAGGATATGATGTGGTGGGCCTGATGATGCGCCTCTGGAGTGAACCTGGAATAGGTCCCGATGCACCTGCCAATCGCTGTTGCACACCTGATCAAATGGCTGATGCTCGTCGCGTGGCTAATATGCTGGGCATCCCATTTTATGTGATTGATTCTCAAACAGTATTTCGTAACAAGATCGTTCAATTTTTCATTGACGAGCATGAAAAAGGGAGAACCCCTAACCCTTGCATTGAGTGTAATCGGGAAATTCGCTTCACTTACCTCCTTGAATATGCCATGGCATTAGACGCGGACTATTTAGCAACCGGGCATTATGTGCAAGTTGTTGAAAATAACGGCCGTTTTCATATCCACAAAGGGGTCGATGAGAATAAAGATCAATCCTATGTGCTGCATATGCTTAATCAAGAGAAGCTGGCCCATGTCAAGTTCCCCATAGGTGGTTATACGAAGCCTCAAGTTCGAGAGTTGGCAGCAAAATTTGGGTTGCCGGTTGCCTCAAAAAGCGAGAGTCAAGACCTTTGCTTCTTAGGTGATGGGAACTATCGGCGCTTTTTGACCGAATATAGCCAAAAAGTGGATGAGCCGGGACCAATCATGCACGTCGATGGCACAACCTTGGGAGTGCACAAAGGATTATCATCCTACACGATTGGCCAACGCAAAGGGCTCGGTGTTACAACACCTGAACCTGTTTTTGTCATTGCGAAGGACCCCAACAAAAACACACTACTTGTTGGTCCCAAATCTGTTTTAGGCAAACACTCGGTCATTGTTCGTGACGTTAATTGGGTATCAGGCAACACACCCGATACGGCCGTTGATGTTGAAATAAAAATTCGATACAAAGCCAAGCCCATCATGGGAACCGTTGAAATGCTAGCGGGTCAAGAAGCCAATGTCTCATTTTTTGAACCAGCCTACGGCGTCACACCTGGCCAAGGTGCCGTTTTTTACATTGATGATGAATGTATTGGCGGTGGTATCATTGCGGACTTTATTCAAAGCGAATCAACAATTCCAGTAGATATGGCGGTTTCTTCATCATGAATGGTACAGCAGCGGGATTAGTGTTAGGCTTCTTGCTTTCTACCGCCTATGGATCAGGTTTCCATGTCATTATGGGTGGGCCAGCAAGACGCATTCTATTATATGTCCTAGCTGCCTGGATTGGCTTTGGGTTAGGACATTTTATCGGAGATCTATTAAATATCTCCATTTTCCAATTAGGCACGCTCCATTTACTAACAGCCTCGATTGGGGCGTGGATCGCCCTTTTATCAAGTTGGTGGCTTGTTGCCCACGAAAGATGATTGTTGTGAAAGCAATCAAATTAAACTGATAATTTTTCTTCTTTTAAATGAATGTTATACTATGTGGTTGAGTAAAAAATATGCAATCTACAGAAATTGAATTGGGTCAGCCAGAACAAAAACCGTTAATTAAGCCACTCTATGTGGTCCTTGGCGTTTTAGGCACCCTCATCATTTCAGGACTATTCATCTGGCTATTTATTTGGCTCGCAAATACTGGGCCAGGAACCATCGAATCCATCCGCGACCTCTTTATCATATTCTTAGCGTTAGAGTCATGTCTTTTTGGGATCGTTTTGATGATTTTGTTGGTGATGGTCATACGATTAGTCAATGTTTTAGAATTTGAAATCAAACCAATTCTGAACAAAACGAACGATACAATTGGTACAATTCGCGGCACAACAACATTCGTTTCTGACAATGTTGTCAAACCTGTCACCCGAATAAGCTCGCAAGCAGCCGGTTTTTCACGTGCACTACGGGTTTTATTTGGCAACCCAAGCCGCAATCTTGATGATTAAGATCGTAAATCAATACTTCATCATCGAAAACTATTTATTTTGAATTTACGACATATTTATATGCTCGGAGGATAACAAATGAGCGAAAAAAACAGTGATTTAGGTGCATTTTTAGCAGGATTCGTCATTGGCGGGTTAGTTGGCGCAGCTACAGCCCTTATTTTAGCCCCACAATCAGGCGAAGAAACTCGAAACAAGATTAGAGAAACCAGTGGACAGCTTTCTCAAAGCGGAAACGAATACATTCAAAACTATGGTCAGAAAGCAAATGAATTAGCTCAACCCTATCGCGAACGTGCTAATGTCGCATTAAGTGATGCACGATCTCGCCTCTCAGAAACGGGTGGGCGTGTTCAAGAACAGGCCCGTACCGCACTTGATAGTGGGAAAGAACGAGCTAATCAGATTAAAGACCAAGTTTCCGGTTACGTTCAAAAAAGCAACGGCAATGACGAGGAGTCAAACAACGCCGTCGCTTAATCGCAATTTTTAATTCAAACCAGATACAACCTTAAAAACGGACAGCGGTAAACTTTACCCTCTGTCCGTTTTATTTTTTATGCCAAAAATTAATCCAGCCTCACTTCAAGAAGTGATAGACCTACTCACTCAAAATGGGGCTCAAAACGAAGACATTTCCAAAATCATGGCTGCGTACCAGTTCGCTCAGGAAGCCCACAGCGAACAACTTCGCTCTTCAAAAGAGAGCTTTCTCCAACATGATTTAGCAGTTGCCCGAGACATTATTCAATTGGGAACTGATATGGACACTATCGTGGCAGGCTTATTGCATGACACGACAATGCCCCATGCAAAGTATGAAGTTGAAGATATTGAAAAGCAGTTTGGGCCCGTTGTAGCAAATATGGTCAATGGCTTTAACTCATTAAACCAATATGCCCTTGAAATCGAACCCAAATCTAAAAATAGTGCATTAACGGAAGAAGCTTATTTAGAAAAAATTCGACGCGCCATCTTATCAATCATTGAAGGCGACATCCGAATCCTTCTAATTCGTTTAGCTGATTGTTTAGAAGACCTTCGTTGGGCACCTGAATTATCATCAAACGAACAAATCAAAATTGCAAAAGAAGCGATGGACATTTATGCGCCATTAGCAAATCGGCTGGGGGTTTGGCAGCTTAAATGGGAAATTGAAGATTTAGCCTTTCGCTATCTGCATCCCAAACAATACAAATTTATTGCAAAACAGCTTGATCAAAAAAGAGGTGAGCGGAAGCAGAATATCGATCAGGCCGTTGGTCGTTTACGACATGAGTTAAAAAGTGCTGATATACAAGCTTTGGTTTACGGCCGTCCCAAGCATATTTACTCTATTCATCGAAAAATGGTAAAGAAGAGGCTTGAATTCAAGCACATTTATGATGTTCAAGCGTTACGGGTCATCCTCGAGCAACACGCCATCGATACACAGGACAAGCGTGGCAAAAGCATTGAAGGCATCGAGCGTTCACTTTGCTACCAAGTGCTAGGCATTGTTCATAGCATCTGGCAACCGGTCCCTAGAGAGTTTGACGATTATATTGCCGCTCCGAAGGCAAATGGATATCAATCCTTGCATACAGCTGTTGTTGATCCCGCAACGGGTCAATCTCTCGAAATTCAAATCCGTACACAGCGCATGCATGAAGAGGCAGAAAGAGGGATTGCCGCACATTGGAGCTATAAAGAACAAGGTAGCAAGGTAAGCAGCAACGTCCAGAGAAAAATACAAAATTTACGGGATTTGCTCACAACGCTGCGTGAAAATGAAAACGACAGCAGTAATGAAGAAATCTTAGATAACGAACTCCTTGCTGAGCGCATTTATGTGTTTACACCAAATGGAGATGTTCTCGAGCTTTCAAAGGGAACAACACCTATTGACTTTGCTTATCAGATTCATACAGATATTGGTCACCGCTGTCGCGGCGCACGTATCAATGGAAAAATGGTAAGCCTCGATTATCTACTCCAATCAGGAGACAGAGTCGAAATCATTACGGCTAACCAACCCAAACCTAGTCGGGATTGGATGAATAAGTCCTTGGGGTATACAGGAAGTAGTCGAACCCGAAGCAAGATTAGACAATGGTTCAGAAATCAAGAAAAAGAACAAAATATAATTCAAGGGCAAGAGGTTGTTGAGCGCGAACTAAAAAGCTTAGGCTTGCTAGACACAACCACCGTGGCAGATATCGCCCAAGCTTTAGATTTTGAAGATACGGATATATTTCTTTCCAAAGTCGGTTTTGGGGATCTCACAAGCTCACAAATTAGTGGCGCTATCTGGCGAATCCGAGAAAAACTCAAACCTGACGATGAGCTACTTCCCTTACTAAAAGCGCCAAAACCTAAAACAAAAGGGTTAACCGTCCGAGGGATGAGTGGCTTGCACACTAAAATGGCGAAATGCTGCACCCCTATTCCACCTGAACCTATCGTTGGGTATATCACCCGAGGGCATGGCATTACGGTCCATCGCGTAGACTGCAAACAGGTTGAGGCTATCACTGAAAAAGAACGCTTGATTGAGGTTAATTGGGGTAGTGAAAAGGATACCTATCCAATTCCCATCGTGCTCGAATCAGTTCGGCGTCCTAAATTAGTCGACGACATTTTAAATATTCTTCGTGGCCAAAAAATTAATGCACCAAGCACAAAAACAATCACCAAGGGTAACACTGTTTTTGTTTATATGATTGCTGAAGTCGAAAGTATTGAGCAATTAAATTGGTTACTCAAAAAATTAGAAAATCTCCCTTATGTCCTCGAAGCAAAGCGGCAGCGCTGGACGTGAAAAAGGCGTGAATTAAGGTTGGCTTTAATTTTCCATTTTTACGCTTTTTCTGAGATCAGGCATTTTATTCAACATCAAGACCTTTTTTCTGATTTCACAAGTAAGGGAACAATCTAGCATGAGTATTCAACTCCATTGGGGAAACAGTGAAAAAACAATATTAACGGCCGTTTTTTCCCCAAACTGGAATTGGCAAGACCTATGGGCAATGGATGAAGAGTTCAAAGAATTTGCCATTTCAGTACCCCATGTTTTTGCGCTCATCATTGATGTTTCTCAAGCTAGAGCACCCTCAATCTTTATTCCTCAACTTGGTCAAATTGCAAATCTCACCAAAAACAGACCTCATAATCTGGACTGCACCGTTGTCGTCGGCAGCACGGGATTACTCGGAAATGCTGCAGAAATTTTCACCAAGGTTTATCGCAACCAATCAAAAAACGTCTTTTTTGCAAGCACGGTAGATACTGCATTAAAGATCATTTTGGAGCGTCGCGCAAAAAATAAACACCTTCAGCAAAGACCTCTAGGTAAAACGGGGCATGTTGTTTCTGTCATTGGTTTGGGATTAGCCGCATTAGGTAGGCCAGGTTATATCAACCTAGGTCATGGATATGATTTAGAACATGCTTATGAACGCTCTACGATGGAGGCTAATGCACATCATGTTATTCAAGCAGCATGGGATGCTGGAGTTGAATATTTTGATGCCGCCCGCTCTTATGGAGAAGCAGAAGCCTTTTTATCTAGCTGGATGAAACAACAATCAACCGTTCCTGAAAACTTAGTCATCGGATCAAAATGGGGGTATCGATACACGGCAGATTGGCAAGTTGAAGCGAAAAAGCATGAAATCAAAGAGCATACATTAGAGACTCTTCGTTATCAAACAGGGGAATCTCTTGCCAATTTTGGGAAACACCTCTCCCTCTATCAAATTCATTCAGCCACTCTTGAAAGTGGTGTGCTTGATAACAAACCAGTGCTTGATGAGTTAGCTATTCTTAGAAACGAAGGATTGCTCATTGGATTGTCTACCAGTGGCCCCAATCAAGCAGACACCATATTTAAAGCATTAGAACTCTTGTATGACGGCGTCCCCCTCTTTTCGACGGTGCAATCAACGTGGAATCTTCTCGAACAATCGACTTCGCAAGCACTGTATGCGGCTTACCAAAGCGGCATGGGCGTGATCGTGAAAGAGGCTTTGGCAAACGGCCGTTTAACTAACCGAAACACCTCGCCAAAATTCAACAAAAAACGACAGCTACTAAAGAAAACAGCCTCAGACCATCAATGTACGATTGATGCGTTGGCTTTAGCGGGCGTCATCGCTCAACCCTGGTGTAGTGTAGTCCTTAGCGGTGCTGCAACGGTAGAGCACCTCGAATCCAACTTATTAGCAACA
>JANQSK010000478.1 GCA_028284105.1 Anaerolineae bacterium | reverse complement strand
AGGGAGAAAGTCCGATAAAAGCTGGAGGCAAGCTGCTTGTGATCGACGGTGGTTTTGCTAAAGCGTATCAAAATATAACGGGGATTGCAGGATATAGTTTGATTTACAATTCTTATGGCTTGCTTTTAGCATCGCATACGCCATTTGAATCGACTCAACACGTCATTGAAAACAGCGCCATCGTGCAAACACGAACTCAAATCTTAGAACGGAACCAGACACGTATTCGCGTCAAAGACACAGACGAAGGAAGAGAAATCCAGCATCGGATTGACAACTTAAAAGCACTGCTTCGGGCATTTCAGACAGGGTTGATAAAGGAAGGATAAAGAAAGAGGTGGAAAAAGAGCAATTAGGGGATCTCATTGCCCAAGGACGTACTGCTGATATTCATGCATGGGGAGATGAGCAGACTGTGGTTAAGCTGTATCATGATTGGTTCCGGCTTGAATGGATTAAGGAGGAGGCTTCACGAACACATGCTGTGCAGAATTTGTCATTCCCCATTCCCAAAGTGGGTGAACTTGTTGAGATAAACGGCCGTAATGGATTGATTTTTGAACGAATAGATGGTGAGAACATGCTGGCAATGCTTCTTGAAAAGCCTGACCTCGCCTCACCATTTGCTCAACGGCTAGCTCAATTGCAGATTCAGTTGCACGAGTTGACTGCCCAACCTGAAATACCACAACAGAGACAAAAATTAGAGTATAAAATTCGTCATGCTGCGCCACTATCAGAATCTTTAAAAAGTGCCTTGATTGATAAATTGCATGACATGCCTGATGGGCAATCTGTGTGTCACGGAGATTTTCATCCGGGAAATGTCATTGTGACATCACCAGATAGTGTGGGCGAGGTCGTTGTTGACTGGAACGACTGCACATTTGGCAATCCACTGGCTGATGTGGCCCGTTCTACCATCCTCTTTTTGGGTGGGATCACTGGTAATGAAACACCCAATCCCGATTTTGAAGAGCTGGTCCGATACTGCCACGAACAATATTTGACTCATTATTTTGAAATGAGTGTCTTTGATAGAGAGGCGTATGAGCAGTGGCTACCGATTGTGGCAGGCGCGCGTCTGAGTGAAAACATCACGGCCTTAGAACCTTGGCTTCTTTCTGAAGCAGAAAAGATAAACCGGTTTTAGAATAAAATTCAATTAGCAAAGGAATTCTAAGTCAGTTGTTAGATTGCAATGTGAAAAATCAGGTGCTTAGATGAGCTTCAAACCAATCTTCTAAATCAGTAAAAACTTCTTCACGGTTAGTGTCGATGAACGGCTGATGATATCCATCTTGGTAAAGCTTCAACGTTTTGTCTGTAAATGTGACCCCATTGAAAAAACTTTCCGTGCCGGTATAAGGTGAAATGGGATCGGCCGTTCCATGGATCATGAGCAGTGGTGTTTGAAATTTGGCGGCATTTTTATGAACCCGAGCGACTGTGTTTGTAATTTCAACAACAGTGTTTGGTGTACTGCTCATATTGGTTAACGGGTCTGTTTTTAGTAACTTGGCTTGCTTGGGGTCTCGGCTAGCACCATTCAAATCGATGCCCCTAACTTTAATGACTTTCTTGGGTGCTATGCGGCTGAGCATTCGAAAGATTAAGCGCACAACATAGGGAATTCCAGTCAAGTTTAACCCCGAAGCGATGGCAACTGCTCCCGATACATCACGTGGATGATATGAACAGTAGTCTAAGACAAATAACCCGCCCATGCTCTGTCCCAGTGCGAATAGAGCTTCTTCGCTATGACGCTGTTTTATGAACTCAATGAAAGCCTTCATGTCATGGCGGATATCCTCCATTGAGTTTATGTGGAACGGGTCACCTTGAGAACGGCCGTGTCCTCGTTGATCCAAACCGTAAATCGTATACCCTTTTCTCAAAAAATGTTCAATAAAATAGTTATAGGTTGGTTGACCACTATGCCCCCCGCCACCATGAAAAAAGGCAATAATGGCCCTAGGGGCATCAGCCGATTCCCAGGTGTGATAGTGCAAATCTAGACCATCATAACTTTTAATCTTTCCTGTTTTGGGTTGCATAAGGACCTCTTAGGTAAGGATTTTACTTTTGGTAAGAGCTGTTGAGAACTTGGCGCAACTGACCTAGAGAAGATTCTAAGTCATCCAGCAAATGTTGGGTTTGAGATGCTCCACGGGCAGAAGGTCCCAACACGCAATTTAAACACATCTTGGCAAGCTGAACGGCCGTTTCCTCAGCATCATTGCGTTCATCATCAAACCACCAAGCCGCCCAATTGACTAACCCAATAATGGATAAGGCAGTCGTTGTGGCATCCTGCACCATAAATTCGCCAGATTCTACGCCCTGCAAAATGATGCCCCGATAGTAGCGTAGGACCTCTTTTTTTTGATTTTGATGGGCCGTACTAGCTGGCTCAGGCAAGGCGCTTTCGGATTGAACGAGCAGTCGAAAATTATAGCGTTTGGAAAAAATATGAAGTGCTCGAACGCGACACAAATCGTAAAGT
>JANQSK010000469.1 GCA_028284105.1 Anaerolineae bacterium | reverse complement strand
CTGGTGCAGGATGCCATTTCCAAAATGAATGCTCTGGGTATTACCAGCGTGACCAACATGGACGGTTATGCAGAGCAAATGGCGCTTTATGCGGATATGGCGGATAACGATCAATTTAATTTACGAATCACTGTTCCTTATTCAATCTCACCAGAAACGGCCGTTTCTGACATTGCTGAACAGGCCCTCCCCCTTAAAAATAAATACTCTCACGGCAAAGTTAGAGCAGGTAGCGTCAAACTCTTTATTGATGGGGTCGTCGAATCAGGCACCGCCTATTTGCTAGAAAATTATGCACGCTGGCCAGAGAGTCGTGGCTTTCCCCTTTATGAAAAAGATCATTATGAAGCATTGATTGTTGAGGCTGATCGGTTGGGTTTCCAAGTCAAAGTACATGCCATCGGTGATGCTGGCATTCGTATGACCCTCGACGCATACGAAAAAGCGCTGCAGGTAAACGGCCGTCGAGATAGTCGCCACCGTATCGAGCATATTGAGTTATTACACAACGACGATTTCCCACGATTTAAACAGCTTGGCGTTGTAGCTGCCATGCAACCACTCCATGCGACACGGCCAGCAAGTAATCATTATGTTAACTGGATGCACTGTATCGATCCTGAACGCTACCATCGTGCTTTTCGTTGGAAAGAGTTGCGTGATGATGGTGTTCCGCTCGCCTTTGGCAGCGATTGGCCTGTGGTGACGTTTGATCCTTATGTGGGTATCGAAGCGGCCGTTTCTCAAACGGCTTGGGAGGATGGTCTAATCAATCAAGCCCAAACGCTCAGCGAAACCATCCAAAGTTACACCCACATTGGGGCATATGCAGAATTCCAAGAACAAGAAAAAGGTCAGCTCAAAGCAGGCATGCTTGCCGATCTTGTCTTGTTAGACAACAATTTATTTAACATACCGCAACAAGACATTCCGCAGGTCCGACCACAGATGACAATTTGTGATGGCAAGGTAGTATTTGAAAAATGAGTTCAACACCGCTAATCGAAATCAACAACCTGACCAAAGATTACACCTCACGAAGTGGGCTCTTTGGGCAATCGCAAGATCGCGTGCGGGTGCTTGAACAATTTAATCTCACTATTTTTGAAGGGGAGACGTTAGGCATTGTTGGTGAATCAGGCTGTGGAAAATCAACATTAGCCAACACCCTTTTACGTTTAATCCCAGCTTCAAATGGCGAAATTAATTATGATGGCAACAATATTTTCACGCTCAATGACGCCAAGCTAAGAGAGCTTCGGCAGCATTTCCAAATGGTGTTTCAAAATCCATTTTCCTCCCTCAATCCACGTATGAAAGTGTTTGATATTGTAGCTGAACCGATCATTACCCATCTGCAAATGGACAGTCAGACCCTCAAAGAACGCATCTCACAACTATTGCGAGAATGTGGGTTAAATGATGAGTTAAACGGCCGTTTTCCGCATGAGCTCAGCGGCGGGCAAGCACAGCGTGTGGCGGTAGCCAGAGCGTTAGCACTCAATCCCAAGTTCCTCATTCTAGATGAACCCACTTCTGCATTAGACGTCTCCGTTCAGGCTCAAATTATCAATCTGCTAATCGATCTGCAAAAGAAGCATGGGCTGACCTATCTGTTTATTTCACATGATTTGGGAGTTGTGCAACACATTTCGGATCGTATTGCGGTAATGTATTTAGGTGAAATTGTTGAGCTTGGCAGCAGTGAAAGCGTCTTTAACAACCCACAGCATCCGTACACCCAAGCACTATTATCAGCCACACCGTCAACGGATACCGAAAATAAATCACAGCGCATCGTCCTTGAAGGAAATGTGCCCAGCATTGCCAGCCCTCCTACTGGCTGTCGTTTCCATACGCGTTGCCCACTTGTTTTTGACAAATGCAGAACGGAACAGCCACCTCAAGTTGCTTTTGAGCAAGGCTGGTCTACCTGTCACCTCAACATCAAATGAAAGCGATCTCATTAACCCAACCCAAGCAAATTGAATTGATTGATATTCCAGAACCCAAAATGGGCCCTGAAGATGTGTTAGTCAAAGTAAAATATATTGGTCTTTGTGGCACAGATTTAAACAGCTATCGTGGCAAATTAGCCCTAATCTCATACCCACGCATTCCTGGCCATGAAGTCAGCGGAATCATTATCGACAAAGGAGCAAACGTTCCAGATTCGATTCAAGTTGGCAATCAGGTGATGTTATCTCCATATACGGCGTGTGGCATTTGTCCGTCTTGTCGAAACGGCCGTTTTAATTGCTGTCAATACAACCAAACCCTTGGTGTTCAGCGAGATGGGGCCATGTCCGAACAGTTTGCCATTTCTTATACCGATGTTTTTTCAAGCCCCATTCTTTCATTAGAAGAGCTTGCGCTCGTTGAACCTCTCAGCGTTGGCTACCATGCCACCAATCGAGGACGAGTCTCAGAAATTGATACCGTTCTCATTATGGGATGCGGCACCATCGGCATGGGGGCTTTAGTCGCCGCCGTTCGTAAAGGAGCGACAGTCGTTGCGATGGATATTGACGATTCAAAGTTAGCCACAGCCCAGACCTTTGGCGCAAATCACCTCATCAATTCAGCTAAACAAGATGTCAAAGCGGAAATTGACAAAATCACACAGAAAGAAGGGGTGGATGTCGTTATAGAAGCAGTTGGGCTCCCTCAAACCTTTACTCAAGCTATCGAAGTCGTAGCCTATTCGGGGCGAGTCGTTTATATCGGATATGCAAAAGACACTGTCACGTATGACACCACGGATTTTGTTCGAAAAGAGTTGGATATTCTAGGGTCACGAAATGCGTTACGAGTCTTTCCAGCCGTCATAAAAATGCTCGAACAAAAAGCCTTCCCCTTTAATCAGCTCATCTCTGAAATATATCCGTTCACCGAAACAGCCCAAGCTTTTTCAGATTGGGACCACAACCCTTCAGCCTATACCAAAATATTAACAGCTACCTAAACATTGAGGTTTGAAATGAAACCGCTCAATCGAGAAACTGCTGGAAAACCGATCATTCACCCAGAGCGAATCTTGCAGTTTGGGAGTGGGAACTTTTTGCGTTGTTTTGCTGATTGGATGGTGGAATTACTCAATCAACAAACTAATTTTGCATCCTCAATTGTGGTTGTAAAAAGCTCCCCTCAAAGTAAAAATCAACAGGGAATCGATCTACTTGTTGAGCAGGAAGGTCTTTATCATGTCATTCTGAATGGCATGGAAAATGGTCAGCTCACAACAGAGACTAAGCTGATCACATCCATTAGTCGGCTCATCAATGCACATCATCAGTTTGATGCATTACTCGCTTTTGCCAAACAACCTGAGCTGCGATTCATCATGTCAAACACGACCGAAGCAGGCATCTTGTTTGACTCAGAAGCCAATTTCTCAGACAAACCGCCAAACAGTTTTCCTGCCAAGCTCACTCTTTTCCTCTATGCACGTTTCAAGCACTTTTCAGGTGCGTTAAACAAAGGGTGCATCATCTTGCCATGCGAGCTTATAGAAAAAAATGGAGACACACTCAAACGGTGTGTGCTTCAACATGCACAATTGTGGCAGTTAGAAGATGATTTTCAACTCTGGTTGGAAGAGGCCAACACATTTTGCAACACGCTCGTAGATCGCATTGTGTCTGGCTTTCCGGTTGAAAGAGCCCAGCAGATTGAAAAGGCGATTGGCTTTGAAGATAAACTGCTTGTTGAAGGGGAGATTTATCACAGCTGGTTAATTGAAGCCCCTTATTGGGTCAAAGATGAACTTCCTTTGGATAAAATTGGCTTGAATGTGAAGTTTGTATCTGACCTAACCCTATATCGTAATTTAAAGGTGCGTATTCTCAACGGGGCACACAGTTCGATGGTGCCAATTGCGCTTTTACATGGCTTAACCTCCGTTCGCGAAGCCATTGAAGACCCGATAGTGGGTCAGTTGATTAAGCAGCTTCTATTCAATGAAGTTCTCCCAACTTTAAATGTACCCTCGAATGAAAAAGAGAAGATGGCTCACGATACAATTGAACGATTTCAAAATCCATTTTTGCATCATAAGCTGATAGATATTTCGCTCAATTCAACGGCTAAATTTACAACACGACTCTTGCCTTCTCTACTTGATTTTGTAGAGTTCCACAACAGATTGCCGAAGCGAATTTGCTTTGCCTTTGCAGCACTGATCCGATTTTATCAAGGTGAGTGGCAAGGCAACGACATCCCGCTCAATGATGACCCCAACACGCTATCATGGTGGCGATCCATTTGGGAAAACGATAGGTCCACTGAAGAGCGCATAACGGCCGTATTGAGCAACAATAATATCTGGGGTCAAGATTTAACGGCCGTGCCTAACCTCACCAGGCAACTCACAACCTATCTTGAAGCAATCGACCAACAAGGTATCATTGAAGCAATCCACGATCACAATCTGCTATCCGAATAGAATTAATAGAGAGAAGCCCCATGTTTAATGAAAACCACGCCACACTTCGCCAAGATTTTCCGGTAACAAATGAAGTAACCTATTTAGCCTCAGCCTCAGTCACGCCATCACCAATCCCAGTCACTCAGGCTGGCGTTGATTTTGTCCGGAGTAAAGGGAGTGTGCCATACGACTTGGATGATATGCTAGCCAAATGTGACTATCTCCGCGGTCAGTTTGCCACACTCATCAATGCCACGACCCCTGAAGTCGGGCTCATTTACACAACTTCCGAAGCCGAAAACATGATCGTCAACGCGATTGGTTTACAAGCTGGCGACAATATCGTGACAGACGATCTGCACTATAGCGCTAGCTACGTGATTTATGAACAACTGTCTAGACAAGGTATTGAAATTCGCATCGCTAAACGAGAGGGGCTTGCACCCTCTTTTTCAACGTTTGAACAGCTCGTTGATCACAAAACAAAGCTCCTTTCAGTTGCCTGGGTATCCCATCAAACGGGCTATCGTCATCATCTCAAACCACTTGGCGATTTGGTTCATGCACACGGTGGCTATTTTTATGCTGATGTCATTCAGGGGGCTGGCATGTTGCCACTAGATGTTCAAGAAAACGGGCTCGATTTTTGTGCAGCCGGGAGCTACAAGTGGATGTTAGGCAGTTTTGGGGCAGCCCTCTTTTACGTCAGAGGCTCACTCATGCCGATGATAACGCCAGACCGATTTGGTTTTTTTCATGTGTTAGAAAAGCAAGGGTTACTCTCTTATAAATTGCCAGAAGACGGCCGTAAATTTATGTATGCCACGCCCGCCTTTGGCCCCGTTTATCAGCTATCAGCAGGCATCGATTATGTGCTTAAATTAGGGGTTGAGAATATTGCTGAGTATGTGATTAGTCTGGCTTACTACTTGCGTGAAAACGTTCAAGGGTTGGGATTTGAGCTCCTCACCCCAGAGGGAAACCAATCAGCGATCGTGGCATTTAAACATGGATTCGAGCCTTCTGTTATCAAAAAGGCATTGGAACAAGAAGATGTTCATGTGAACTTTCGAGAAAATGACTCCCAAATTCGTATCGGCTCCGCCCTGTTTAACAATCAAGAAGATATCAATCACTTTTTGTCTGTGCTCCAAGCCTTAAAGCGATAGGAAAACAGAATATCCGATTTGTAATCCAAAACCAATCAAAACCAAACCACAGCCAGTAATGACAAATCTTGACCATCCAAGGCTCATCTTCTTCATCCAGTAGCATGACAAGATAACGAGGATACAGGCAACGGCCGTTAAGCTTACAAAAAATCCAGTAAGAAAAACTTCAGAATGAACAGGAATATTTTTGGCTTGGCTGCTTAAAGATAACCAAAAAGCAATTGCAAATGGGTTTGTCATCGAGATGAGGCCACCTGTTAAAAACGTTTTAATGACAGAGCATCCTGGACGACTATCCTCGTCGGCAACATCACGGAGCAAATTGCGATCTTTAATGGTCATTACACCTAAGTAGGTTAATAGGCCAAAGCTAAAGAGCCCTAACACCATTTGAAGTGAGCCCATGTGTAGTAAAAATTGCACACCAGAGTACGCTAGAAAAGCATAAAACAAATGTCCAATCATGCCACCTAATTGAACTGAAATCGCGCCTGGCAATCCGAAGATAGCGCCTCGTCGCAACGTTTCACTCGTTATTGGTCCCGGTGAAGCCATATATGCAAATCCCATAATCAAACCCATTGTTAATTCCATCTTGCCCGTCCTCTAAATCACTCAGTTCTAAATTCTTGTTTGAGACCTAAACGCCACAATGTCCTGTTCCATTATTTTTTTTCATCTTTGCCATCCTTCTCCAGAGCCTTTTGCTCCGTCGATTTCTGTGCTCTCTATCTGAAAATCAGTGTAATTTTTTGAGGGGGGTAGTTCACCCCCCCTAGGGGTAGTCTTTCAAAATCAGTTGAGATAATGGATAGAATGCTGATGTTGTTGAAGAGGAAAATGAAACGGCCGTTGGCAAACAGCCCTAATCAATTATGTGATTTGGAAATACACAAATTCAGGAGGAAGATTGGTCAACAAACTTTGGAGGAAACCGCATGAATGAATTTGAGCAAAAAGTGATGGAACTTAAAGTGTATGGCTTTACCATTATTCAAGATGTACTACCAGAAGAGGACATCGTCAAAATGCGAGAGATTCTGGTAAAAGCAGAGCGCGAAATTGGCGTTGAAACGCTTCATCGAGGTACAGCGGGACACATTGCCAATATCGTTACCCTTGACCCGATCTTTTTTCAATGT
>JANQSK010000447.1 GCA_028284105.1 Anaerolineae bacterium | reverse complement strand
AATTTGTGCTTGATGTTATGTCTGAAGGTGGGATTGGGAAAAACGGCCGTGGTGTTCGGTCGGCTCAAAAAGTGAGGCTGATTCATGCTGCGACACGCTACTACATTTTAAATTCTCCTAAATGGCAAAATCAATGGAATATGGATTGGGGGATTCCGATCAATCAAGAAGATTTGGCCGGGACGTTGATGACGTTCTCGATTCAAATTTTAATTGGTCTTGAGCAATTTGGATTTGAGCTAACTGATCAGGAAAAAGAAGATTATCTCTACGCATGGCGAGCCATTGGATTTGTGATTGGTGTCGATCCTGACTTGATTCCTCAGGATGTTGAAGAAGCGACTTGGCTAGCTGAAACGATTTTTACCCGCCATCGGGCTGAAAGTGAAGCTGGCATCGCATTAACCCAAGCGTTGCTTCAATTTATGCAGAATCAACTGCCCACACACTTTGCAGATGGGTTGCCAGCAACGATTATGCGGCACTGCATAGAAGCCGAAACGGCCGATTTATTGCACGTTCCTCAATCAGATTGGACATCACTCCTTTTAAATGCTGAAGAAAAACTGCTCAAACTGCTTAGTTTCGAGCTTTCACATCATGAAAAAGTGGCCGTATTGTTTGAGAATTTTAGCCAAGCTCTTGTGCAATCATTAATCGATATTGAGCGAGGTGGTCAACGAACTTCATTCACCATTCCACAGGGGTTAAGGGAGCAAATATGAGCCAAAATACCATCATTATTTTGACGTTTATTGGGGAAGCCATTTTTTGGCTAGGTGCTTATTATTTAGTTATCAAAATCGGATTTAAAGAAAAAATTCATGCCATGCCAATTGTGGCTATGTGTGGCAACATTTCTTGGGAGTTGATTTTGGGTATTGGGTTATTTCCGGCTTGTCCTGTGTATTGGTCGGATTGTCCATCTACTTTTATGCAAATAGGGACGTTAGCAGCAGCCATTATGGATGGCGTTATTTTTTATACGATTTTGCGTTACGGCCGTAAACAGTTTCATCTTCCTTGGTTTCGTCGCCATTATCATTTAATCATTATTATGGCATTTGGGGTCGCATTTTTGTTCATCTATGGCTTTATGAAGGAAATTTTTACCAAAAATATTTTTGAGGCAATGATAAACGGCCGTGTTCCTTTATTTTTAGAAGATGGACTACAGGGTGGTATTTACACAGGCTGGGGGCTTGCTTTGATGATGAGTATTCTCTTTATCGCCATGAATACGATTCGTCCTAAGATGCAAGGACAATCATTCTATCTTGCGCTTTTTATGTTTCTTGGAAACCTATTTGCCTTTTTCTTTGATATTGCGACGATGATTCAGCTACCCACATTACTCATTATTCTGGTTGTGCCCACGCTGATAATCAATTTAATTTACGTTGTTTTAACCTACCAGCAAACCTACATGAAAGAGAGTCAACAATTGATTCATCTCAATAATTTAAAGGCAGATACAATTTAGTGTTTCAAATAAAAGTCTTTCTATGTAGGAGAGGATAGCTTTTTTAGTTGAGATTCAGCTTGTTGAAGGGCTGGTTTCATTAAATGAGATTTAAAGATGCTTTTCGCCTTTTGAAGTTTTGGTTCGCAGTTGGTAAGCATCCCAGACTGATACTGTAAATATCCTTCAGTTGGCGTCAGGCGTAACCGCTGAGCTAATTGCATTCCTTTAGCCCATCGTTGAAAAGGTTTTTTCCCTTTCGGATTAGAAGCATGCTCAAAGATTCCCTGCATAAGGAGATAGGCTGGTTTGCCGATGGGGAAGGTGTTGGCATATTGCTTGAATCGGTTCAAGAGGTCTTCTGTTTCGGTGGCGTTTTTTAATCCCTCTTTTTGAAGTTCAATAAAAGTATCGGTTAAGAGTGTATAGCCTGGGAGAGTGTAAAAACTGCTTTGGAATGTGCCGTTTGTTAGCTTTATTGCTTTGTCGGCATATACGACAGCTTGTTTATTATCTTCAATTTCAAGCAAAATTGTTGCGATAAGGGCTAATGTATTAAATAGAAGTTGTTTATCTATCAATTGACTTTGCTCAGATAAGATGACCTCTTTAAGATCATCCATATAAACGAGAGCTGCCCCAGGGCCATTCATTTGATAACGACAATAAGCGATTGCAAAAAAACCATGACCTAAAAATCGGGTGTCGTTTTCAAGGGTCGCTAATTCAACCAGTTTTTCCCCTGCATTTATTGCCATCTGAAAATCACCCAACAAAAGATATTGAAGCGTTAAGAGCTGCTGGGCATCTAATACACGTCGCTGGTCACCTGATTTTTGGTTTAAATTGAGGAGGTTTTGGATATTGTGTTCTGCATTTTTCCAAGCCCCTTTGCCTAAATCAAAGGTTGTTTTGACCAAAATGGTAAAAGAAAGCGCTTCTTGACTTTTGATGGTGCGAGAAATTTTTAAACTTTGTAAGTAATATTTTCTAGCGATTTTATCCATTCGAAGAAAGCTAAAGAAGCTCCCAATAATGGCAGAGGCTTCTGCTAATTCAGGGGAATTGCCAATCTGTCCTGCTAAATTATAGGCTCTTATTGAACTTAAAGTGGATAAAAGCACTTCGTTTGAATGGTAATAAATTTCAATCAATCGAAGGAAGGCTTGGCTTGCCAACTGTAATCTTTGACTTTCTTTTTGTTTGCTTTTACGAAAAGCGGCTGGAATTGCTTGATTGATAAATAGTAGACCTAAAGATTTAGCAAGATGCCAAAATTGAGCCATGGATGAGGAGTAGGCTAAATGGGGAAGGTTTAATTGGTCTAAACCATTTTCTAAGTAATAGCGTCCTTCTTGATAGTTGGTTTTAAAGACAAAAGCTCGACCAATTAAGATGGATATCTTTGCGCGGTCAATTTTAGAAATATGGATGCCTTGCCCAGTCGTTAAAGCGAGCACTTTTTTGAAATTACTAAAGACTTCATCATGAGCAAACTGCCGCCATGCTTTTTCACCGGCGAGTTGAAGATATTTGACCCCCTTTTCAATTTTTTCAGCTTTCTCCCAGTGATAAGCTAGCGTCTCAAAATGGTTATTGGCTGATACTGCTTCATTCTCTTCGATCCATTCGGCAACGGATTGATGGAGTTGCTGTCTTTGACTAAACGTTAAAACACTATAAATCGCTTCTTGAATTAAATGGTGTTTGAATTCATAGGCTCCGGATGCTTTAGAAGATGGAGAAATGAAGTTTAGATTGAGTAGGTTGTCTATCAAAAAGGGGAGTTGGTCAGAATTTTGAAAATTGGAAAATATATTTTCTAGCAGCGAATAATTAATTTGCTCGCCCACAACTGAAGCAATTTTTAACACGAATGCTTGATCTGCAGATAGATGATTGAGCCGATTTGTAATGATGCCTTGTATAGATTCAGGGAATTGAGATTGGATTTGAGAGATGCTTTTTGCAATGTGACAACGGCCGTTTTTGACGACTAAATAACCGCTTTCTTGGAGAGCGTAAGCCATCTCAAGGGTAAAAAACGGATTGCCTTGACCGAGCTTGTGGATGAATTCGACGATTTCATTTGGAACGGCCGTTACATTAAGACAGTGCGCCAAAAGGATTTCCGTCTCATTTTCAGCAAAGGCATGCAGTTGCAAGAGCTCTAAGAAGGGGAATTGATTTAAAAGACCAAGTTCACTTGAATAAGTTTGGTTCTTATTCGTAGGTCGCGAAAGGATTATGAGATAAAGCTTTGTTGAAGAGGTCAGGACTTTATGAATCAGACGCCAAGAAGCGGAATCTAGCCAATGGGCATCTTCAAAAATCAAAATTATTTCTTCATTTGAAACATATTCTTGTAGTAGTTGAAGTAAAAATGTCTCTAAATAGTGGGCACGGGCCTCACTCGTTAATTCTTGTGTACGAACCGTTTCAGGGAAATTGACTCCACAGATATGATTAAACAACGAGGCATATTCATTGCTTTGAGCTACCGAGAACAATTTAGAAATGATTTTTCGTTCAATGATTGCTTCACTATCTTCATCTTCTAACCCAAAAAGCTGAAAAATGATTTCTTGCCATGCAAAATAAGGGGTGTCTTGATTAATAATATTGCCCTGACCAATCCACCAAGACATTTGTTGTGCTTCTAACGATGCTTGAAAATTCGACAGCAGCGTAGATTTCCCAGACCCTGCCTTTCCTTCGATGTAAACAACGCGAAGTTCACCTTTTTTGAACAATAATAAATTTTGTTGAAGAATGTCCAACTCTTTGGTTCGACCAATAAACGTTTGAGCTGAGTTTTTATAACTTTTATCAACGTCTGGCTGAGATTTTTTGTTTGTGTGGACTGAATAGATGGGGATGGGCTTTATGAATCCCTTCAGTGTGATTGTGGCGATTTTGACAAAGTGGAAATGGGCCTTCGCTCGGTTACTTATTCGGGCCGAGACGAGAATCTCTCCTGGCATTGCATGTTGCATTAAGCGTGCTGCTAAATTTGTTTCTTGGCCCTGTACGCTAAATGTATGCCTTTGGTCGCTTCCATAAGTTCCCGCATACAAAACGCCAGTAGTAATTCCAATTTTTACATTCTCAATGAAACTCATCTCTGATGGCGTTTCTAATAGAATCAGTGCTGTTTTTAGGGCATTGATGGTGTCGTCTTGCGTAAAGCCCGATTCAAATATTGCAAAGCAATAGCTTCCTTTATCTCCAATTGTGAGATGTACAAAGATGCCGTTTTGTTGATAAATGACCCGTTGTAACCATTTCACATACTTATTAAGCTTGATTTTGGCAAGGTGATCTTTGTCAAATTCAATTCCCGTGAAACTCATAAAAAGTGTCACGGTAGGGCGGAGTTCTGCGATGAAATCTTGGCTTTTATCGTTTAGTCGTTGATAAATGTCATTTTGAACCCATTGTTGGGTGATTGAATCTTGAATGGTTGGCTTAAAAACCCAGGGGCTAGGTGATATGGTTGGATTGTCATTTGAAATGACGGCAAATGGTTTTTGATGCGCATCAGTACGCCATTCAATGACCTTTAACTCTTGATGAACGGCCGTTAAAACTTCAGGCCCTACAATAATTTCATCTTTATCAATAAGCTGTTCAGCATCAGATAGACGATCAACGAGTTTTCCTGCAATAACTTCAAAATATTGAATATTGGGATCACCAACAAGGAGGCGATTGACCTCACCAGCCATGATTGATATTTTTATTTTAAAAGGATAAGAATTTGGGTTGCTCTCTTGGTCTTGCGTTTTGAGTGAGGACTGCATTTGTAGACCACAAGAGACGGCACGCTCTGCCCCG